>DASYTA010000476.1:0-6185 GCA_036002745.1 Cyclobacteriaceae bacterium
GCTCACCAGGAAACGGTGAAGAACATTATAAAAACGATTTGCTCTCGCCACACTATAGAATATGTTGATAAAGTTCCTTTCAAAGGCGAACCGGACAACACGATAAAAATCAGCAATGAGTTTGTTGTGTTTGATGCCAAGAGCCCTGCTGGAGAGGATCTATCTAACTTCAGAAACTATCTAAAGAATCAAGCGGAGTCAGCAAAAAAATATGCGAAGGAACAAGATGTAAAGAAAGATATTTTTTTAGTTGTGCCTACGAACACACTAGAAATATTAGATCAATACGTTTTTCGTTTGGCTGACTACAGTGTGTTTGTCATTTCGATTGATTCGCTTGAGCCTGTGATTTTGAGTTTATTGAAAATTGAAGACTACGAATTCGCCGAGCAGCTTAGCCCTGAAGAGCGCGAAAACATTTGTCGCGTGCTGGGCAAATTTGTTCATCTTTCGAAAAGAAGAATTCAGATTGACGGATTTTTCACCCGGCAATTCTTTGAATTAGTTTATCGCAGCGCAGCCGATTTGCCAAAAGATATTTTAGAAAAAGTCTCTGAATTTGAAATGGCAGAAAAAATCAACCCACCTATTGAACGAAGAGCCAAACAAATCAGCGTAAAAGAATTGGAGCAAGAAACTTCGTCTCTTAAGAATGAAGCGAATGCAAAAGGCATTGTTACAGAAGACTCTATTTTATCCAATCGACTGAACAAGCTTCCATTGTATTCTACTGAAAACTATCCTGAGAAAAAGGACGAGCAAAAAGATTTGTTCAGTTAGAATTGCTTAAGTATCGTATTTCACAAAATTTCGAAATGAAAATTACAGCGGATAATAAATTAAAAAAACTGATTGTAGTAGGTGATCGCGTGTTGATTCGCCCTGCTAAAGAATCCGATAAAACCGAAAGTGGACTTTATCTTCCTCCAGGCGTTCAGGAGAAGGAAAAAATTCAGCGAGGGTTTGTAATTAAAGTTGGACCGGGTTATCCATTACCGATGCCTGCTGATGAAGATGATTTATGGAAAGGCAAAGAGGATCAAGTAAAATATTTACCGCTGCAAGCACAAGAAGGTGATCTTGCTATTTTTCTACAGAAAGGCGCTATTGAGGTAATGTATGAAAACGAAAAGTATTTTATTGTTCCTCAAGCTTTGATCTTGATGTTAGAACGCGAAGAAGATTTGAGATAGTTAAACCCGCGAATACAAATCGCCCTTTTCCGTAGCCGTAATTTTCAATACGTTAGCAAGCACCAGCAAAATTAATTTGCGCGAGGCAGCGAATTGATTTAGTCCGGTGAGCTTTTGAAATTCCTTGGAGGTAATAGAAGGGTACTTGTCTAAATATTTCATCAGGGCTAACTCGTGCTCGGCAAAATAAAAACGGATATCTTTCTTTTGTCTTTTTCTCCGAATGATTTCAATCATCTCATCACTTGCCTTGATACTCATGTCGTTGACGCGCACATAACTTTCGGAATTTTTCGAATCAACCCAAAATAAAATGGGGCGTTTGAGATTGGGTGAAATGTCGAGTCGCAATACAAAACTGTTTTCAGAAAGAGTGATAAGCGAATCGTGATAGACAAATGGTTGACGTACATGTTTGGCGAGTGCTTCGCGAACAGAAAGCAATTCTTCGTCCGGATATTTTATTCCCGCAAGTGCCCCATTGTCATCTACACCAATCAAAATTGTTCCGCCCTCTGTATTAGCGAAGGCGATCATTTCGCGAACAATTTTTTCAGGATGAGACGCCTTACGCTTAAATTCTAGTTGATGACCTTCGCCTTCCAATACCAAGCGCTGCAATTCTAAAACTTCTTCGCTCTTAATATTTGTCGTTGCCGAATTCCTCGTCTTCTTCATTACTTTCTTCTTTCGGCATGCTGAACATGCTGCTGAGCAGATCTTTGAATTGATGGCCGGCTGTTAAATTGTGTTTGCTGATCATGCTATGCTCTGCCAAACCATGAAGCGCAAATTCCATCAAGAATAGTTTTACAGAAGCGTCCTGTCCTTTTTGAAATTCATTGACTAAATCCAAAAGTCCGGGAACGGAGCGAAGTGTTTTTTCATAATCAGCGTTGTTTAAATCATGAAGCAAGTCCACCGAATTTCCATCACCAAACCAGTTGGTGATTTTTTTGTAAGGACTCTTTTCTTTTTGCTTGCGGAATTTATCTGGATCAGGAAAGTAATTGACGAACTGGGATCTGATCGCTTTGCCTAGTAAATTCTGAGCTACGATGCCCGGGCCTTCTTGCTGGCCTTCGTAGACTAATTCTACTTTGCCAGTGATCGAGGGAATTACACCAATAAAATCCGAAACGCGAATGGAAGTATTTTTTTCGTTGTTGATAATGCTTCTTCGCTCAGCAGCGGCAATTAAGTTTTCATAGGCAGAGATGGTGAGTCGTGCTGAGACTCCGCTCTTCGCATCTACGTATTCACTTTTGCGCGCCTCGAATGCAATCTGCTCGATAATGTCTTTTGCTATTTCTCCGACAGAGATCATTTTCTTTTGCTCGGCGCGGATGTTTGCTTCTTGTTGCGTGATCCTTTTTCCTATATCCAACGTCTTAGGATAATGCGTAATGATTTGGCTATCGATCCGATCTTTCAAAGGAGTTACAATACTTCCGCGGTTAGTATAGTCTTCCGGGTTAGCAGTAAACACAAATTGAATTTCGAGAGGCAGCCGTAATTTAAAACCACGAATTTGTATGTCGCCTTCTTGTAAGATATTGAAAAGTGCAACCTGAATACGCGCTTGTAAATCGGGTAATTCGTTGATTACAAAAATGCAACGATGAGACCGCGGGATTAATCCGAAGTGAATCACACGTTCATCGGAATATGGGAGTTTCAACGAGGCAGCTTTGATCGGATCAACATCGCCAATCAAATCAGCAATGGAAACATCGGGTGTAGCAAGCTTTTCCGTATAGCGCTCATCGCGATGAAGCCAGGCGACAGGTGTTTCTTCACCGAGCTCTTTGATTTTGTCGTGACCGTAACGCGAAATCGGATTAAGCGGATCATCGTTCAACTCCGATCCTTCAATTACAGGAATGTATTCATCCAACAAATGCACCATCAACCGCGCGAGCCTCGTTTTTGCTTGTCCGCGTAAGCCCAGCAAATTAATATCATGACCAGCGAGGATTGCTCTTTCCAAATCCGGAATAACCGTTTCTTCGTAGCCCCAAATTCCTTCGAAGACATTTTCTTTGTTGCGTAATTTCTCGATCAAGTTGCCTCGTAGCTCGTCTTTAACGGTTTTGAATTTATATTCGGAAGCTTTTAGTTGGCTGAGTGTTTTTATTTTTTGATGATCTTTCATTCTTATTTTAGTTGTTGGTTTTTAGTTGATGGCTGTTTGTATTGTTGTCTTGTTATTTCTCAGACAACTACTTACGATAAGCTATCAACGAATTATAAATTCTTGGTTCTGTTTCTTTTAAAATCTTCGAATACCAAATTACCCAATCCTTGCAAACTGCTGTAATAGGCATTGCCGTTATTTGCTTTTGTGAATTCTCGCACAAAGGATTTGAGGTAAGGATCGGTGGCGATCATAAATGTAGTAACAGGTACTTTTATTTTACGCAACTGCACAGCAAGATCAAGAGTCTTGTTCAAGATCTTCTGATCGAGACCAAAACTGTTTTTATAATATTTAATTCCTTGCTTTATACAAGTTGGCTTGCCATCGGTGATCATGAAGATCTGCTTGTTGGTATTTTTCTTCCTTCGCAAAATCCCCATCGCCAATTCCAATCCTGCAACCGTATTGGTATGATAAGGACCTACCTGTAAATAAGGCAAGTCTTTAATTTCAATTTGCCAGGCGTCGTCACCGAAAACTAAAATGTCCAGTGTGTCTTTTGGATATTTTGTGGTGATCAATTCAGAAAGCGCCATCGCTACTTTTTTTGCGGGGGTAATCCGATCTTCTCCATACAAAATCATGGAATGAGAGATGTCGATCATCAAAACGGTGGATGTTTGAGCCTTAAACTCATTTTCCACAATCTCCAAATCATCTTCAGTCATGAAGAAATCTTCCAGGCCGTGATTTACTTGCGCATTTCGTAAAGAATCTGTTATAGAGATTTGCTCGAGTGTGTCGCCAAACTCATAATCGCGTCTATCGGTGGTCGGTTCATCTCCACGACCGTTGTGTGGCGTTTGGTGACCGCCTGGTTTTGTTCTTTTCAGCTTTCCAAAAATTTCTTCCAAAGCCGATTGCCGGAGGTTTTGCTCAGCCTTTGGCTTTATCTTGAATTCTCCGTTTGGTCCTTCGTCAGTGATATAACCATTTTTTTTCAAGTCTTCGATGAAATCGCCTATGCCATAATCCTTATTGGTAAGGCCATATTGCTTGTCAACCTCGGTAAGCCATTGCAATGCTTCCGAAACATTGCCTGAGGTGATCAACAATAATTGCATGAAGACCTTCAGGAGTTTCTCAAAATCTGATTTGCTGTCTTGAGGCGGCGGAGTATATTTTGAAAATCGGTGGCCAAGCATAAGTTTATATGTTCAATTCAAGATAAACCAAATTTTTTCTTTTTCTGTTCAGCGCATCGTAAAAATACTGAAGCTCTTATCGTAAAAATACTGAGTGGCACTTTCAATTCACTTTTTTCATGATTAGTAAACCTATGTAATAAATGGCAGGTTGTTGAAAATATTCCTGGGTTCTATAACTCTATTTTTGAATGAGAAAATTTTTTAACCGTTATAAAGTTCCTTTTATGAAAAAATCAACCGTTGTTTTGTGCTTGGTGTTAGCAGTATTGAGTTCTGCTTGTACAGTTCCCTATTGCCCTACGTATTCGCATGTTCCTTCCCAAAAGACTTTGAAGGAAACGAAATTTTAAAATAGATAGTATTTTGAATAATGAAAGCCGTCTTAGTACGGCTTTTTTTATTTTAATGAATTAAAAATTATTTTTTCATTGTTCCATAGATGTAATCCCATAAAGGAGATGACACCCCGAAAACCTCCTCACCATCTTTATAGTGATGGACGCTGTGATTTACCCAAAGTGCTTTAAGAAAATTCTTAGGTGGCTGAAAAGCATGCACCATGTAGTGAATTGAAAGATACCCCGCGTAGCCTACCAAAAATCCAGGTAAGAAGGAGAATACCAAATCTCCGAGAACCAACCGAAATAGAAATAATAAAAGTGTAGCTACTGAAATGCTTACGATCGGTGGCATTGCTAGCCGCTCTTTGTCTTTAGGAAATTCATGATGAACACCATGCAGTGTATACTGCAGTTTAGCTCGCTTCTCGGTGTGAGCACCCATGTGAAAAAGGTAGCGGTGCACCATATATTCTACCCAGGTAAAAGCGATCATCCCAATAAAAAACATTCCAATTGTAGCCGGCACTGATAATGACGTATGATTGATGCTCCAATATAAAAGAGCCGTAGCATATGAAAAGAAAATGATCAAAGGCACAGAAATATGGGTGCGCGATAATTTTTCAAGAATGGGGTTCTTGAACAATTGTTTCGTGCCTTTACTCTGAGGTTTAATAGCGGAGTCCATAACGCTTGAATTGAAGTAAATTTACATTGTATCAAAGACTATCACAATCAAAAAAGGTTTAAACAGATTCTTTAGCTGCAGCCTTTTCTAAAATCTGTCGGTAATAATTTTCATACAGAGGCAAGATATTGGTGATATCAAATTCTTGGGCACGCTTCAATGCATTGGCCTTGAATTGAGGTAAATTATTCTTATCCAGAATAAACAGTGCTTTGCGGGTCATATCATCGATGTCTCCAATGTTACTCATAAAACCAGTCACGCCTTGTAGTTGGAGTTCGGGCAACCCTCCGGTATTCGAGCTAATTACGGGAACCTCGCAGGCCATCGCTTCCAATGCTGCTAATCCGAAACTTTCCTTTTCGGAAGGCATCAAAAATAAATCAGCAACGGATAACACTTCTTCTACCGCCTCCAGTTTCCCGAGAAAACGTACGTCATCACAAATATCGAAGTCACGACATAGTTTTTCAGCTCCATCTCGCTCCGGGCCATCGCCAATCATCAACAATTTAGATGGGATCTCCTTATGAATGTTGTAAAAAGTTTTCACCACATCACCTACACGCTTGACCTTGCGAAAATTGGAAGTATGTACTATCAACGATTCTCCAT
>DASYTA010000477.1:0-15451 GCA_036002745.1 Cyclobacteriaceae bacterium
CGATCATTGTTGTTTCTCAATGCGCCTAAATGAAACTGCTGTGTCCAACCTTTTTTGTGGTATAGGCGACCCAACTCAATCAAGGCACAATATTTATAGAATTCAGTTTCTGATTTATCAAGTGCATTTCCTTTCAAAAGATTGTTAAACAAATCTTTTATTGAGTGTTTCTTTTTGTCGGATGGATAATAAAGTTGTTCCAATCCGTGATCAGAGAGTTTACATCCAGCCGAAACAAAAAACTCGATTCTATTTTCAAGCGCACTCAACAACGCATCAAAGCTATTGATGTTAATGTTGGAAGCTTTCCCTAATTTTTCCAAGTAAGATTTGTATGAAGACGGATTTTCTACTGCGTATGCTTTGTCCGGTCTGAAAGTTGGTAATGTCAAAATACCGGTAGGGCTCTTGCGCATAGCGAAGTGAAATTCCAGCGAATCCGTCGGATCATCGGTAGTACAAATTACTTCTACATTCATCTTCTTCAACAATGATCGGGTGTTGTATTGCGGCGTTTGCAACAGCGAAGTGCAGTGTTGATAAATTTCTTTGGATGAATCAGCGTTTAACAACTTTTCAACTCCAAAGTATCTTTTTAATTCCATGTGAGTCCAATGATACAAAGGGTTGCGCATGGTATACGGTACTGCAGACGCCCACTGCTCAAATTTCTCATCGTCAGTAGCGCTGCCAGTAATGTATTTTTCATTGATTCCCAATGTGCGCATAGCGCGCCATTTGTAATGATCACCTGCTAACCAAATTTCAGTCAGGCTTTTGAACTGATGATTATTCGCAATGTATTCAGGCGAAAGGTGGCAATGATAATCGATGATGGGCTGCTGCTTAGCATATTGATGATACAATGTTTTTGCAAACTCGCTTTGCAACAAAAAATCTTCAGTGAGAAATGCGCTCATTTCAATTCAAAAAGATAACGTGTACTAATTTTTCTTTTTAAGTGTAGATTGACGAACAATAAGTTCTGGTTTCAATACAATTTTTTGAGGAATGAATTTTTGCCGGTCGCTGGAGACCTCTTCCAAAAATATTTCTGCAGCTGCATTGCCCATGCGCATACTGTGCTGATCGACCGTAGTGATTGGTGGCTCGGTAAACTGCGTGAAAGCCTCGTTACTAAATCCAACCAAAGCAATCTCTTCAGGCACTTTAATATTTTTTTCTTTTAGTACCTGCATAGCTCCAGCAATGCTCAATGCGCTGGATGAAAAAATTCCATCTGGGATTTCCTTCTGCTTCAATAGTTGCAGCATACTGTTTCGTCCGTCTTCCGCCTGTAGATTGCTACTGATTACTAATGACTCATCGAACTTTAAACCATTATTGATTAATGCCTCACGGTATCCGCGAAGGCGTTCTTTAAAAATAGAAATGTCTAGTGTGCTGGTGAAATGTGCGATCCGTTTGCAATCTTGTTGTATCAGGTGCTCGGTGGCTTTGTATGCTCCCAGGTAATCATCAATCACTACCTGGCTCACCTCCAGGTCATTGTTATAACGATCGAATAAAATTACTGGGATTCCTCTTTCTTTAGCTTTGAGAAAATGGCTGAAGTCTTTTGTTTCTTTTCCATGCGACGCGATGATGCCATCTACTCTTGCATTAAGCAGTGCCTCTACAGTAGCTACTTCTTTTTTATAAATATCATACGATTGACAAATCATCACGTTGTATTGCGATGCGTTAGCAATTTCTTCAATGCCTCTTATCACGGAAGAAAAAAAACTTCGATCAACTGTAGGCACGATGATGCCAATGATATTGCTTTTACCATTGCGAAGTGCTGCCGCGATATGGTTGGGTTGATAATTAAGTTTCTGTGCAACCTTCAACACCGCTTTTTTTGTCTCATCGCTGATTCGCGGGTGATCTTTTAGTGCACGCGAAACAGTTGAAGCAGTAATGTTCAACTTCTCTGCTATGTCATGGATGGTTGTCTTTCCCTTGTTCATGATTTAAACATCAAACTTCATTAGCAGGTTTGCCAATCGTGGCCAAGATTCCACCATCAACATAAATAATTTGTCCATTAACAAAATCACTCGCACGCGAAGCAAGAAAAACAGCAGTACCTATCAAATCTTCAGGATCGCCCCAACGGCCTGCCGGCGTGCGACTGATAATAAAGTCATTGAAGGGATGCCCATTTATCCGAATGGGTGCAGTCTGCTCCGTGGCAAAGTATCCCGGACCGATGCCATTCACCTGAATGTTGAATTTCGCCCACTCGGTAGCCATATTCCTGGTGAGCATTTTTAATCCGCCCTTTGCTGCTGCATAAGCGGAAACTGTGTCGCGTCCAAGTTCGCTCATCATCGAGCAAATGTTGATGACCTTCCCGGCCTTCCGCGCAATCATGTGCTTGCCGACATATTTGGAAACAATAAAAGGCGCGATCAAGTCAACATCAATGACCTGACGGAAATCGGAGGCTTCCATCTCCACCATCGGAGTTCGCTTAATGATCCCTGCATTATTGATTAGTATGTCGATGGGTCCGATTTCTTTTTCAATAGCATTAATGGAAGTTTTTACCTCGGTATCATTCGTGACATCAAAAAGACGGGAATGAGCTTTGATTCCAACGCGCTCATACTCTTTGATCGCATTCTCTAGTTTTTCAATGGACAGATCATTGATGATAAGTTCAGCGCCGGCATGGCCAAGGCCTTTCGCCATCGCCATTCCAAGACCATGTGTTCCACCCGTTACAAGTGCACGTTTGCCTTTTAAATCGAAAAGTTTCTGCATCACTATTATTTTAAATCCGTTGGTTTGACAGCATCCATATCACCATAGTCTAAATTCTCACCTGCCATGCCCCACACAAAAGCATAGTTACTTGTGCCTGCGCCACTGTGTATTGACCAAGGTGGAGAAATGATTGCTTGATTATTCTTCACCCACAAGTGTCGCGTTTCATCGGGCTGCCCCATAAAGTGACACACCACTTGGTTCTCAGGCAGATTAAAATAGAAGTACGCTTCCATCCTGCGCGTATGTGTATGAGGAGGCAAAGTGTTCCAAACACTTCCGGACTTCAATTCAGTCAGTCCCATTTGCAACTGGCATGTAGGAAGCACGCTGTTAATCAAAAGTTTTCTGATGGTGCGGTGATTCGCTGTTTCAAATGAACCCAACTCCACCGTCTCGGCTTCCTCCAAAGCAACCTTGCGATTAGGATAAGTCATGTGGGCAGGTGCTGAATTAAAATAAAATAAAGCTTGTCCGTCAGCTGACGGATGGAAAATTACTTCCTTGACACCTTTGCCAATGTATAATGCTTCTTTACTTTTCAATGTATAAGAAACACCATCCGCAGTGATCGTTCCTGTAGGTCCTGCATTGATGATGCCTAGTTCTCTTCGTTCTAAATAATAGGTTGATTTCAGTTCAGTGAATGTCTCCAGCAAAAGAGGTTTTGTAGTTGGCATCGCGCCGCCCACGATTAATCGATCATAAAGACTGTAAATGTTTTGTATTTTGTCTTTGATGAACAGATCTTCGATCAAGAACAACTCTCGTAAGCGCTGGGTATCGTATGATTTAAAGTCGGAAGGATGGGAAGCAAACCTAACACTATGTGAAGAACTCATCGAATTAAAATTGTGTAATCGTTTGCGCAATATAGATAATATTTGATCATTATGTGCAATAGGTTGTGCAAATGATATCCTTTAATAATATGATTGAAAGCTACCAAAATGATAATAATGCTTGTGGAATTGGAAGAAGCTGACTAAAATGCAATCGATTGCCTGCAACTATTCTAAAATAGACCTTTTAACCATCAATCCTAATGAAGAAGCTCACTATTACATTAATTATTAGCACTCTTTGGCTGCACATGCAAGGTCAAGATTTGAGCAAGCAATTTCCATTATCCATTCATGTGAAAGTTTCTAACCCGATGAAAGCTGCACGACAAGAAGCTTTTGTCTTTGTGTCGGAGGGTAACTTACCTAAGAATTTCAATAGTAAAGCGTTTGTCGTATTAGACAACGGCAAAGAGATTGCCAGTCAAATTAATACAGCGGATAAAGATTATAAAGGTATTGTTGTTGTACTTCCCGAAATGGCAGCCAATGAATCGCGCATGTTAGAAGTGCGATATGCAAAATCTGGTGAGATAAAACGAGAATACACCAAGCGGACCCAAGCTGAGCTATCGTATAAAACCGGTGGTGAATGGAAGGGACGTGAATACATAGGCGGGACATTTAAGAATACCGATTATCTACGTGTTCCTCCTGAGCATAAAGATCACTCATGGTTTCTTCGCTATGAAGGGCCAGGCTGGGAGTCTGACAAAGTCGGCTATCGCTTTTATCTTGACCAACGCAATGCCTCTGATGTGTACGGTAAACTCACCACCGATATGGTGCTTCAGCAAGTCGGGCTTGATGGCTTTGACTCTTATCATCATCTGCAACCTTGGGGCATGGATGTGATGAAGGTTGGCAAATCATTAGGTCTTGGTTCCATTGGCGCTATGGCAAGTGGGAAAATCACACGAGTTGAAAAGACTGATAGCGTTACTTCACGCATCACCGAAAATGGAAATGTGTACTCATCAATTCTTACCAATTACTATGGATGGAAAATCGGAGAGAAGAAATACAATCTTCAATCACGCATCACAATTCACGCTGGTACAAGATTGACTCATCAATTCTTAACGCTCACGAATAATCCAGAAAATATTTGCACCGGCATAGTAAAAGACACGAAAGCTGTGTTGCTCAGCAGCAAAGGAGATGTTTCGAATTTTGGATACATAGCAACTTATGGAAAACAAAGTTTGAATGGCGACGGTGATGAATTAGGGTTGGCTGTTTTTTTTCGTGCGAATGACGTTTCTGAATTTACAGAAGATGAGTTCAGTCACATTGTAAAACTAAAACCAACATCAGGAAACGTAGAGTATTATTTTCTGGCCGCATGGGTGCTTGAACCTAATGGTATAAAAGACCAGCAGCAGTTCGAATCCTATTTGAAAAAAGTAGCAAGTGAATTGGCCAATCCTTTGAAAGTAGAAGTGAAAAAATAATTTGGATGAAATCCGTTTTAGGTTCTTTACTATTCTTACTTTTTTCCTGTCACGTTTTTGGAAAAGAAATTCCAAGACTTCTTTTCACAGTAAAACGTAACTACGAGCCAACTGCCAATGAAAAAGCAACACTTGTGCTTGACTGGAAAGAGGCTGTAAAACGCCTACCAGCATTGAAAGCAGGGATAATTTTGGTGGATTGGAATTTCGGAAAAGAAGTGAAAGCCGTTCTCGCCGATACCAATAGAGACGGGGCTCCAGACCAAATCATCATTGATTATCTCTTTCCTTCAAACGATCCAGTGTTCACATTTTATTTCAGTCCTTCGACAAATAAAAATGAATTGGCCAATGGTGAATATAAGATCGATCTAAAATTTGAAATCACTTTTCTTACTTCATCACAACAAGCTAAGCCAATAAAAAATTGGCCCGACAAAATCATCGAAAGCACCCTGCAGTTTTACCCTGATGCCACAAAGTTGTTCATCAATGCTCCGGGTAAATGGAATTACGAGATGGGTGTTTTTCTCAGCGCCATGTTTATTCAGTCTCAAAAGAAAAATAATAATGACTATGTAGCATATATTAAAAGGTGGGCCGACCGATTTATTAATTCAGATGGAAAAATTGATGCTACTTATTATGATGCAAAAGAATATAAGTTGGATGATATTATTCCAGGAAGGCCCGCTCTATTTCTTTACGAAAAAACTAAAGAAGCCAAATATAAAAGTGTAGCCGATCAATTGATGGATCAACTGGCACATCAACCTAAGACCAGCGATGGAGGATATTGGCACAAAGAGATTTATCCAAATCAAATGTGGCTTGACGGAATTTACATGGGTGACGTTTTTTCAACGCAGTATGCAAAGTTGTTCGATCAACCTCAGTGGTACGATGAAGCAATTCACCAGATCAAATTAATCGCACAACACACTACCGATAATGAAACCGGATTAATGTATCACGGATGGGATGAATCCAAGAACAAAGTCTGGGCAGATCAGCAAAAAGGAACGTCACCTTCCTATTGGGGGCGAGCTATCGGCTGGTACATGATGGCTTTGGTTGATTGCTTGGACTACATTCCTGAAAATCATCCTGAGCGAAAAGAACTGATCGCTATTTTTCAAAAACTATCGAAAAGTCTTTTGAAGTATCAGGACCCAAAATCAAATCTGTGGTACCAAGTTGTAGACAAAGGAAGTGCTGAAGGTAATTGGATTGAGACTTCGTGTTCAGCAATGTTTACTTACGCTTATGCAAAAGGTGTGAGAAAAGGATATCTAGACAAAATGTATAAAGCCGCTTCGCGAAAGGCTTTTGATTCTTTAATTAGGAATTATGTCTACTTTGATGATGCTGGCCGTTTATACTTGGACCAGACTGTTAAGGTCGGTACCCTCAACTTTAAGAACTCAAAAGGAGACTATAATTATTATATCACCAGCGAGCGAAGAATCAACGACTATAAAGGTCTAGGGGCGTTGCTTTTTGCAGCCATCGAATTTGAGTGATTTAAGTCCTCTCTTTTAAATCTATAGATCCCTTTCCGGGGATAATGGAAGAATTGATGAATTTGGGCTGAGTTGCGCAATCCATTGCCCACAATTTCTGAAATAAAAAACTGATAAAATTGGCTGAAAGCCAATAAAACCTAATTCTGCCGAAAGAAACCGTTTGAAAATTCTGTTGAAAATTTATGCAATGTGCAATCGATTGCTCATATTGCATTACCGCAATCAATTTAAATCCCGAACTAAATAAAATTCTATGCCTAAATCTTTACACAACAATAGGTTGAGGATACCTGTCTTGGCGCTGGTTTTTCTCTTCCTGACAACGTGGGCCGTCCACGCCCAACAGCTTGTAGTGACGGGTACTGTCAAATCCAATGATGAACCCGTACCCGGAGCTACCGTTTTAGAAAAAGGTACTTCCAATGGTACTGTAACTAATTCGGATGGTCAGTTTTCCATTAGTGTGAGCCCGGAAGCCACTTTGGTATTTTCTTTCATTGGTATGGCTCCTAAGGAAGTAAAAGTAAGTGGCCAGACTTCAATGGAAGTTACCCTCGATGCTGATGCCACTCAACTTGGCGAAGTAGTAGTAGTAGGTTACGGCGAAGTTGAAAGAAAAGATCTTACTACCTCTGTATCATCGATCAGCTCCAAACAATTAAAGGACATACCCATCAACTCAGCGGCGCAAGCTCTTGCAGGAAGGCTGGCTGGCGTTCAAGTAATTGCTTCTGAAGGAACACCTAATGCACAGGTTCAAATTCGCGTTCGCGGGGGCGGTTCAATCACTCAAGACAATACGCCTCTTTATATAGTAGATGGCGCGCAAGTCGAAAACGCGCTTTCGGTTTTGTCGCCTCAGGATATTGCATCCATCGATGTGTTAAAAGACGCATCAGCCACTGCAATTTATGGAGCACGCGGTGCTAATGGCGTAGTGATCATCACCACCAAGGGTGGCTTTTCAAGCAGACCCATCGTGTCTTACAATGGCTTGGTTGGTACCCGGAATCTTGCCAATAAACTAGATGTGATGAATCCATACGATTTCGTGATGTATCAATATGAGAGAAGCCGTGGGAATACAGCAGCGCAAAACACATTTCAAAATACCTACGGAAACTTTAATGACCTGGATTTATATAAACAAGTACCGAATGTTGATTGGCAAAAGGAATCATTTGGACGAACTGCTGTCATGCAAACGCATAATATTAGCGTAGCGGGCGGCACCAAAAAGACCCAATATAATGTGAGTGTTACCTCTAATCAGGAACAGGGCGTACAACTTGGTTCTGATTTTAACCGACAATTGATCAACGCGAGAGTTAATCAGAAGATCACCAGTTTCCTGCAAGCAGCAGTAAATGTTCGTTACAATAACACTGTAGTGAATGGTGCCGGTACATCGTCAACAGGATCATCATCTACTAATCGCTTGCGTCAAAGCGTAAAATACAGGCCATTACTTTTCCCAGGCCAAGATGTTTACACTTATGATTCAGACTACGCAGCGGAAACAAATTCGAACAGTCTTTCATTGGTAAACCCGGTATTACTTTCCAAAGCGGAATATCAGAAAGATTTACAAAGCACATTTAACATTAGCGGGAATATAACTTTCCAACCGACAAAATATTTGACATTCATCAGCACTGTTGGATATGATATTTTTCATGATAGGATACGGGCTTTCAGCGATACGATCACCAATAACTCAATGCAGAATGGTCAGGGAAAACCCATTGCATCTATCGATTCATTGAAACGTACTACTTTCAATAATTCAAACGTATTAACATTTTCACTGCACAAACTAAGTGAGTCATTTGCTAAGCATAACAAGTTGGATGTTTTAGTAGGCCAGGAAGTTTACCAGGCTACTTTATATGAAACTTATAATGAATCACATGGTTACCCCTCGGGAATAGATGCAGAAACTGCCTTGAACAATATGTATTTGGGCACGTCTTTTAACAATCCTGCCAAGCCCAAAAGTGAACTACCTAGTCGACTATTATCCTTTTTTGGCAGAGCGAGTTTTTCTCGAGATGATAAATACATGGCCGCCTTCACCTTGCGCGCAGACGGCTCATCCAAATTTTTGCAAGGCCATCAGTGGGGTTATTTTCCTTCTGCCTCGGCTGCCTGGAGAATTTCAAATGAAGCATTCTTCAACAGTCTTCGATCAACTTTAAAAATCAGTGATTTGAAATTCAGATTAAGTTACGGTGAGTCAGGTAATAATCGATTCTCAGACTTCCTGTATCTCCCGCAGTTTCAACTGTACCCTCCTTATACTTTGAACAATAGCGCAGTAACAGGATATGGTCAATTATTAAGTACCGACACTAAACTACCATCCCTTAATAACTCAAATTTGAAATGGGAAACAACCATTTCAAGGAACATTGGGATTGATCTGGGCCTTTTTGAAAACAGAGTACAACTTTCCGTTGATATCTATCACAACAATACACGTGACCTGATAGTCAATACGCCTGTTCCTAGTTCGTCCGGATACACTACTCAATTGCAAAATGTGGGAAGCACATCGAATAAAGGAGTTGAAATTCAGTTGTCGGCAACACCGATACAAACCAATAAGTTTACGTGGAAGTCCTCCTTCAATATCTCCTTCAACAAAAACAGAGTTGATGATCTTGGAAGGTATTCATCTTACCTGTTCAACTCAGGATGGAATAATAATTCGCCATCCGATTATTACGTGGGTGTAGGGCAGCCAACGGGTACGATCTGGGGATTAGTAACCGATGGGTTTTATAAAGTTGAGGATTTTCAAATCGATCCAAACACAAACCAGTTTGTTTTGGATAGTAAAGGCGCATATGTATTAAATCCGGGCGTAGCCAATGACAAAGGTGTTACCTCTTTGGATCCTAAACCGGGAGTAATAAAGTACAAAGATTTCACAGGCGATGGACAAGTTACCGATGCTGACAGAACAACTTTAGGTTCTGCACTACCCACATTTTTTGGCGGCTTCAACAACCAATTCTCTTACAAGAATTTTGACCTAAGCATTTTCATCAACTTTCAGTATGGCAATAAAGTGCTGAATGCTAACAAGCTTGAGTTTACCAGTGGATATACTACCAACTCCAACTTGCTTAGTATTATGAACGATCGTTGGAAAAATATAGATGCAGAAGGAAATGTAGTTACTGATCCTAACACACTTCGTGCAATGAATACCAATGCCAAGATATGGTCGCCACTTACAGGTGCAAGTTCGTTCTTTGTCAATTCATGGGCAGTTGAAGACGGTTCATTTATAAGGATAAACAACATTACACTTGGATACACTTTCCCCGCCATGTCCATCAGCAAGTTGAAGATTAGCAAACTAAGATTATACGCTACCGGCAACAACATCGCTGTATTTACGAATTACTCCGGATATGACCCGGAAGTAAATACCCGCAGGGGCACTCCTCTCACACCTGGTGTTGATTACTCCGCTTATCCAAGGAGTCACAATTATATTTTTGGCGTGAATGTTTCCTTTTGATTGACCTAAAGATTTTTTCAATTATGAAAACAAAATATCTTAAAACATATCTCTTAGTAATCTTGTTGGGAACAAGTTTCTCTTGTAAAGATTACCTGAATGTAAATCCGGTAACTTCTGTTGGACCTGATAAAGTATTTAGTGATGTTACCAATGCTACTCTGGCAGTAATTGGCGCCTATTCTCCATTGGGTGGTGATAATGGATATGGAATCCGCATCACTATGTATTATCCTTATGACAACGATGATATGATGGGACAGGGAGGCACTCCATTTCCTGACACTGAACGTAGGGATATTGCACACTACAATGTAGACCCCGGCAATACTCAATTAGCTAATCCATTTAACCAACTATACTCAGGTATCGAGCGAGCTAATATTTGTATCTATTACATTCCTAAAATGGCGGCTTATTCTGGTGGTTCTGCGGATGATCAAACAGCAGCGAAAAGATTGCACGGCGAGGCTTTGACTTTGCGAGCTCAATATTATTATGAACTAATCCGAAACTGGGGCGATGTACCTGCACAATATCTGCCTTCCAGCTTTGATACTGATCTTTATAAAGTGCGTGAAGACAGAGATCTTATCTACGATCACCTGTTGGATGACCTTGCATTAGCTGAAACATTAGTTCCTTGGAGAAGTCAGGTTCCATCTGATGAAAGAATCACTCAAGGAGCTGTACGTGCATTAAGAGCGCGCATCGCTTTGGCAAAAGGAGGTTACTCCTTGAGAAGTGATTTCATTATGAAACGTCCAGAAAACTATAAAGACTACTACAAAATTGCGATGGATGAATGCCTTGCTGTGATGCAGTCGGGAGAGCACGCATTGAATCCTAGTTATCAAGCCGTTTTTAAAGATGCTATTTGTGCATCGATTCTTGAACCTAACGGAGAAGTGCTCTGGGAAGTAGGTATGGGTGGAGGAACAAGCGCAACAGGCGACAGCAAACTAGGATACTACAATGGTCCTATCGTTGGCATGACCCCAAGCACCACTAATCCCGGTACCAGTTCAGGCGGATTTGGAAATGGGGCACTCACTATTTTACCAACTTATTTTTATTCGTTTGATGCAAATGATACGCGTAGAGATGTAACCTGCGCACCGTACAATGTAAATGTAGACGGAACGATTGTGGCAAGACCACTGCAGAGTATTGTCGATGGAAAATTTCGCAGAGATTGGATTACCAATCCCACGCCAGCCAATACATCTACACAACAATACTTTGGCCTCAATTGGCCGTTGATTCGCTACTCTGATGTGCTGCTCATGTATGCAGAAGCTGACAATGAAATTAATGGTGCTCCCAGTGGAGCAGCGATCACAGCGTTCGAACAGGTAAGGAAGCGTGCGTTTGGAAGTGCTTCTATTGGTACGACTCCAGCCGATCACGACGGTTTCTTTAATGCTATTATGAATGAACGTTCTCTTGAATTTGGAGGTGAAGGAATCAGGAAATTCGATTTGATTAGGTGGAATCTGCTTGCAAAAAATCTACAAGCTACAAAAGACAAATTGCTTGCCATGGCTACCGGGCAGCCGCCTTATGACAAACTTCCGGTAACGATGTATTACAAAGCAAATGCCACGAGTTTAATTTGGCTCAACCCACTTAATCAACCAAGTCCAGCAACGCCGCCAGCAGGATCATATAGTGTTTCGTGGTCAAAGGCAGGGCCAATAGTGAGCCCAGGTGTTTTCACCGACAGCAACAATCCACCGATCTACAATACGTTGCTTCAGTTCTTCGCATTTTATTTTACCCCCGGTAAAAATGAGTTGCTGCCAATCGCAACAAGCGTGCTTAACCAAAACCCGAACCTGACCCAAAATAATTTTTAAATAATCATTTTAAAAAACTAGAATGGATATGAAGAATATTAATTATAAGATAAATGGGTTGAAGATTGTAGTACTATTTCTACTCATTGCGGCTGCATGTTCTAAAGATGAAGTGGGTCAACTTTCTTTAGCAAGGCAATTTACTCCTACCAAGTTTACCATCACCAATGGAGAAACACAATCAATTGTAACTTGGTCAGCTTCTTTATTTACAACTTCAGGCCAAGTAAGCTACACAGTGGAGATATCAGACAAGGTTGATGACTTTTCTAACCCTGCCTATACAACTACTACAACTGATGTATCCGTGGTTCTGACTGACAATGATCTTGCGATTAAGAAAGATTACTATGCAAGAGTAAAAGCAGTCGGCCAAGACAAAACCGGTGATAGCTATTGGGCCGTAAGTTCTTCTTTCAGAATATTAGGTGAGCAGTTTTTGAATCCCGTAACAACAACAAACGTGATTGATACAGCTGTTCGTTTAACCTGGAGGCCAAGTAATGAATTGACTAATATTGTCGTTACACCAACAGCCGGTGGAACTCCTGTTTCAGTTAATTTATCTGCCGCTAACTTAACTGCAGCACTAAAACAAGTAGGCAAGCTTGCACAAAATACAGCCTATACAGCAGAAATTTTTGCTGGGACTAAAACCAAGGGTACAACGCAGTTTACAACAAAGACAAGCATCGCTGGCAATATCATTAATCTGAGCAGTACTACAGGAAACCCGGGAATATTGGTTACTACACTCAACACTGCACCCTCTGGCAGTGTGATTGTTTTGAGACGTGGAGAACCCTACGATATTGCTACTGCATATTCATTGAGCAAATCGGTTACTATTATGAGTGCATTGGACTTTGGTACAAATTATGCCACACTACGTATGGGGAGTAACTTCAACTTAGCCGCAGGCACAATTGATTCGTTGGTTTTTAAAGATTTGACAGTCAAGGGTACACAGGCTGCTTTAACAGCAAATGCTGGTTATCTCATTAATGCGAACGTTGCAGGCGCAATTGTAACTAAACTTAGGATTGATAATTGTAGTCTAAAAATATTGCGCGGCGTGGTGCGTGGTCAAGCCGGTACGGCCGGAGTAAAATACACCAACTACATCGTGAACAATTGCATGATCGATAGCATCCGTGATTTTGCCGTTGCCGCTGCGAGCGGTACGAGCATGTTTGTCAATATCAAAATTACAAACACCACGGTATATAGAGCTAGAAAATTTATCATACATGCCGTGACAGGCAATACCTCCGTCAGTATTGAGAATTGCACATTCAATGAACTGCCTTCAGGTGCAGCCGTCGCTCCACCAGCTAATTTTTTTATTGACTTCAGCACATTCACAACCACAACCAGTCTATCGATCAAAAATTCTATTTTCGGGGCTGCATGGATGGAGACGAGCGCCGGTGGCACAGTTATTGGCGGCATACGTGCTCCTACCGGAGCAATTAATGTAACTAATTCATATAGCACGTCTGACTTTTTCGCTAACGCAGGTAATACAAATGCAATTTCAGGTCTAGCAGGCTACAGCGGATCATCTACAGCATTATTTAAAAATACTGACCCCGCAGCGGGCAGTGTGAATTTCGGATTTAAGGATTCAAATTTTATTGGCAAAGGAAGCGCTGGCGACCCGAGATGGCGCTAGTTGTCTAATTTTGCTTTAGGGTGAGTAAAAGTGTGACCTAAAGTCACACTTTTCATTTAAAATAATTTATATGAGCTTAATTAAAAGTATTACACTGATCATCTTGATGTTGATCAACTTCAATCAATCTCCCAAGAAGATAACAGTGTATTTGATCGGAGATTCCACAATGTCAATCAAAAAAACGGAGGCTTACCCGGAAACAGGATGGGGAATGCCGTTCAAATATTTTTTTGATTCGACGGTGGTCGTTGATAATCGCGCAATGAATGGAAGAAGTACGCGTACATTCATTTCAGAAAATCGTTGGCAATCTGTTGCCGACAATTTGAAAGAAGGTGATTATGTGTTCATTCAGTTTGGCCATAATGATGAATCAAAGGAGAAGACCGAGCGCTACACCACACCTGAACAATATAAAAGCAATCTAGTAAAATTTATTACTGAAACACGAACGAAGAAAGCCAATCCGATTTTACTCACACCTGTGTCGCGAAGAAAATTTAAAGATGGAAAAGCACAAGAGACACACCAGGAATACTCGCCATTAGTAATTGAAGTTGCTGCTCAACAAAAGGTTCCACTAATCGATTTAGATGCCAAAAGTCTTGAGCTGTTACAAAAATTTGGTGAAGAGCAATCCAAATTATTATTCCTTCAATTAGCATCCGGCGAGCATCCCAATTATCCGGAAGGCAAAAATGACAACACGCACTTCAATGAGTTGGGGGCGCGTTTGATAGCGCAGATTGTATTAAGCGAAATAAAAAGTCAAAAAATAGAATTAGCAGATCGAATCGCAAAACCTGTAGTGAAGAAATGAAAGTTGCTAGTTTCATTTTATGTCTTACTTCATTTAGTGCTCTTCATGCACAGGTCGAAAAAATTATTGTAGCCAAAGACGGAACGGGTAACTATACATCAGTGCAAGAAGCTTTTAATGCAATTCCTTCAAACAATAAAAAAGCTATCACCATCTTTATTAAAAAAGGAATTTATAAAGAACGTCTAGTACTTGATACATTAAAAGATTTTGTAACGCTGATTGGGGAAGATAAAAATGAAACAGTCCTCACGTTTGATAATCACCGTGGAACAATTCTTCCGAATGGTGATACCGTGAACACTTGGACATCGGCTAGTTTTTTTGTTTATGCTTCGCACTTCAAAGCGGAGAACGTCACGTTTGAAAACAACTCAGGTTTCACAGCAGGTCAAGCCGTGGCAGTATTTGCCAGTGGTGATCAACTTTCTTTTTTTAATTGTCGTTTTATTGGTTTTCAGGATGTGTTATTCTGTGTTCGTGCAGGCAGCAGGCAATATTATAAGGACTGTTATATCGAAGGCACCACTGATTTCATCTTTGGATCTGCTACGGCCGTATTTCAAAATTGTCACATACATAGCAAAAAGAGATCGCATGTAACGGCTGCGTCCACTCCAAAAGAAATAAAATACGGATTTGTATTTTTTGATTGTAAACTCACTGGCGACCCTGGCCTTGAAGGGGTTTCCTTAGGTAGACCGTGGCGCCCATATTCTAGCGTCACCTACATACGTTGTGAAATTGATGATCACATCTTGCCGGAAGGTTGGAATAACTGGCGAAATCCAGATAATGAAAAGACCGCACGTTATTCAGAATACAAAAGTTTTGGTATTGGCGCGAATATTGAAGGAAGAGTGAAGTGGTCAAAACAGCTAAGTGATGAAGAAGCAAAAACCTATACACTTAAAAATATTTTTGGAGATTGGAATCCTGAGAAAAAGTAAATTGAACATTACACT
>DASYTA010000478.1:0-10525 GCA_036002745.1 Cyclobacteriaceae bacterium
TTGTAGGGAGGAGCAAGCGGTTGCGCTTTTTCAAAAAAATCCATGGCTTCAATGTACCATTCGTATGCATCAAAGCTAGATCCAGGGTTTCCTGAATTCAACATGGCCGAGCCCATGCGCTCGCGAATGATGCCTGTGTAATACAGCTGTGAATATTCGTCTTGCAAGCTCTTCGCCAGATCATTGGCATGCTTCGCCACTGTGCTAAACAATTGGCCGAACTGATCTGTTAAGGCAAGCAACAAAATTACTTTTGCTTTATGATTTGTTTTGTCAACATCGAGCACATCAAGACAAATGCTCTCCGCTAGCTTAGGTTGATTTAGCAACCGGTACTGATCTGCTTTGCCCAATGCCCCCTCAATACCATCGCGCGACAAGGCTTTCAATTTGAAAGTTGTTGGCGCTTCTGTTTTGACTTGGTTCATATTTTTTTGATTAAGATTTTTTTGAAAATAATTTGAATAAACTTTTCAATGGATCGTAAAATTTATCTGCTACACGTTCCTTTAGCGGAATGATAGCATTGTCGGTAATCGTAATTCCTTCCGGGCAAACAGTGGTACAACACTTGGTGATGTTACAGTAGCCAATACCGGCGGTATGTTTTAAGTCCTCTCTCCTATCCTCCACATCTAGCGGATGCATTTCCAATGCAGCTGTGTAAACCATGTGGCGCGGGCCTGCAAATTTTTCATGCAGCCAGTGCTCACGCAACACATGACACACGTCTTGACAGAGAAAACACTCAATACATTTTCTAAATTCCTGTACGCGATCAATGTCGCTCTGCGCCATTCGCCATGTGCCATCTGCAGCATCAGGTTTACGTGGCTTAAATTTTTTAATCCGCTTCTTAGTTTGATAATTAATTGAAACATCCGTTACTAAGTCTTTGATAATGGGAAAGGCTTGCATCGGCTGAATTGAAATAGGTTTATGCTTAGGCATGTCTTCCATGCGCGTCATACACATAAGTTTCGGTCGACCGTTAATTTCCGCGGAGCACGAGCCACACTTTCCTGCTTTACAATTCCAGCGAACAGCTAGATCCGGTGCACTCTCTTCTTGAATCTGATGGACAGCATCCAACACAACCATTCCTTCGGTGATGTCGGTTTCATATTGTTGAAACACACCCTCGGAGTTATTGGAACGCCAAATATCGAATTTTACCAAACTCATCCCATCTCTTGAATTATCTGTTGAAGGTCTGGCCGTATACTCAATTTAGCTTTTTGTTTCACTTCAATCGTTTCCGCGCCAGACTTTATTATTGAGATATTCACATTGCCGAATTCACTGCTTTTTTCAGGAAAATCTTCACGGAAATGACCACCTCTGCTCTCCTTTCTTTCGCGTGCGGCTTTAGTGATAGCTTCGGCAACCGTAATCATGTGATTCAATTCAAGAGCTGTATGCCATCCAGGATTGAAATTGCGATTGCCATCACAGCCGACATTCTTGATCAAGACTTTCATTTCTGCAATCTTATCAATTGCCTTAGAGAGGTCAGATTCAATTCGGGTAATGCCGACAAGGTCTTGCATGAATTCTTGAAGCTGCGATTGAAGCTGAAATGCATTTCCATTTTTTATTCCTCGTTCAAACGGAGCTAATGCCCAGCTCACAATTTCCGAAATCTGATTTTCGCTGATGTTCGTTTCTGAATTGTTCTTCGCATACTCCGCGGCAAACTCTCCAGCTCTCTTTCCAAACACCAATAAATCAGAAAGAGAATTTCCCCCAAGGCGATTTGCACCATGCAATCCTGCCGCACATTCGCCAGCTGCAAATAAACCTGGAACAGTTGTCATCTGAGAGTCGGCATCTACTTTTATTCCACCCATCATGTAGTGAGTGGTAGGGCCAACTTCCATAGGCTCCTTGGTAATATCTACACCAGCGAGTTCTTTGAACTGGTGATACATGCTCGGCAATTTCTTTTTAATGTGATCGGGTGCATTAGATACTTTCGCTTTTATCCATGCGATGTCAAGAAACACACCGCCATGGGGTGATCCTCTTCCTGCTTTGATCTCGCGTGTGATACATCGCGCTACATGATCGCGCGTAAGAAGTTCAGGAGGGCGCTTTGCATTTTTGTCTCCCTGAATGTATCGCCAACCTTCTTCTTCATCTGTTGAAGTTTGGTTACGATAATTCTCAGGAATGTCATCAAACATAAATCTTTTGCCTGTATTGTTTCGCAGAACTCCACCTTCACCACGCACTCCTTCCGTAATTAAAAGTCCGCGTACGCTTGGTGGCCACACCATACCTGTTGGATGAAACTGAACGAACTCCATATCGATCAACTCCGCTCCTGCATGAAATGCAATTGAAATTCCACCACCAGTGCAATCCCAACTGTTGCTCGAGATTTTATAAATGCGACCCATTCCACCTGTAGTGATGACAACTGCCTTTGCTTTGAATACTTTAAACGAACCCGATGCGCGATCATAACCAAATGCTCCAGCAATTCGGTCGCCATCTTTTAGCAAACTGACAATGGTATGTTCTTGATAAATGTCGATGCCTTGATGAATGCCGTGATCTTGCAATGTTCTGATCATTTCAAGTCCGGTTCGGTCGCCAACATGAGCAAGACGAGGATATTTGTGTCCACCAAAATTTCGCTGAAGAATCCTTCCATCTGAAGTTCGATCAAAGACAGCTCCCCAAGCTTCCAACTCTTTTACACGATCGGGCGCTTCTTTGGTAAACAGTTCAACCATTCGCCAATTGTTAAGGTATTGCCCACCGCGCATCGTGTCGGCAAAATGCACTTTCCAGTTATCACGGTCATCAACGTTGGCAAGTGCGGCAGCAACTCCACCCTCTGCCATTACAGTATGTGCCTTGCCAAGCAGCGATCTGCAAACCATTCCCACCTTAACACCTTTCGAAGACGCTTCAACAGCCGCGCGTAACCCAGCTCCTCCCGAGCCGATTACTAACACATCGTGTTGAATGGTTTCGTATGCTGCCATCTAAAAGAATCTAAAGTCAGTCCAAATACCCATGGCACACATTCGAATATAAATATCAGAGAAGGCTACCCAAAATAAACTGAACCACGCCCAAATCATATGCGAACGATTCAGGCAACTTGAGCAATCGTACAATTTCTTTCTTACTGGCGAACTAGAAAGCTGATCTTTAATGCCACCAACCATGTGACGAAATGAATGACAACCGAAAGTGTATCCGCCGAGAAATGTTGCATTTAATACCAGCACGAATGATCCAACTCCTAATCCAAAAACTTTCTCACCCGAAGTAGGATCAGCAAACCACAATCCTTTCCATGCATCGTAAGTAAGAAAGAAAATAAAGATCACCGCGAGATACATAAAGTAGCGATGAACGTTTTGTAGGATCAACGGAAAAGAGTTTTCACCCCAATAAGTTTTGCGTGGCTCCGAAACTGCGCATGCAGGCGGGTCAGCCCAAAAAGATTTGTAGTAAGCGCCTCGATAATAATAGCAAGTAAAACGCATGCCACCAGGGGCCCAGAGAATTAACAATGCAGGAGAAAAGGGAAGAACCAATGGCCACCAAGTTGGCTTTGGCCCTAGTAAACTATGAATTGAATCACCAAAAATTTCAGGAGAGTAGAACGGTGACAGGTATGGTCCGTAAGAATAATATTCGCCTTGAAATGCTGACCATGTTGCATACACAATAAAAGAGGCGAGGCACACAAATATCACGATAGGCCGAAGCCACCACACATCCCTACGCATTGTTTTACCAATTGCCATAGTTCGGTATTGTACTTCAACATAGACAAAAACAGTTATAAAGTCAACTAATGCGTGACGAGAGCCTCTCGAAGAACAATTTTTGTTTACTACGGAATAACTTCGAAAAGCAGTAACTGCATTTTCTCTAAAGGATTAAAGTTGTTATCAGAAACGAATATCAACGTTTTGTGTCCGTTGGGAAGATCAGGGCCGAAGGTGACTCCTTCTATGTTGTCGATGAATATTCTTAGATCATCCATGTTGAATAACAGTTTTTTTGAAACAGGATGCTTAGGCTGTGTCTCGTTCATGGATTTGGTCTTCTCGACATGAGTAGCATTACCAAGATCAGCAATAAAAACTTTTATAGCGCATCCCAAATTGCCAGTTGAAAATGACCGCTCAACAGTAAGCAGTTTTTTATTTCCTAGAGAAAGTATCTCTGAAATTCCATTAATCTTAAATGCTGTCGCTGGAGTAGCAGGATGCGCGACTGGCTCAAGGCCATAGGCATATTGGGTCAAATTCTTTTTGGTTGATACATCGTAACTAAAAATTCGCGTCCATGATTTGGTTGAGGTCACATCAGCCAGTGGTCCATCTTCATACAGTGGCTCTTCCATAGCTACATACATTGTTCTGAAATCAGGATCAAATGTTACTCCTTCAAATCCTCCGTTTTGATGCGGGCCACTTTCTGTTGCCTGCATGGAAAGAATAGACGGAATAGGAAAAGTATCAACAAATTTTCCTCCGAGATCTGAGACGTTGATTGATGGGTTGATAAGAATCGGAGGGTTAGATTTGACGACTCGTTCTCCTTCACTGGTCCATATAATTTGATTTTTGGTTGGATCAAATCTTAAAGACTCCGGATCAATAGTGTGAGACATATCTTGCTTCGCAGATGGATAGGTTTCTCCGTTTTGTTGCAGCAAAAATTTTAGATCCTGAAACGCAATGGTATCAATTCCCTTTTCAGTGATTTTGATTCTTGCAGAGTAAAACCTTGCTGGATTGATAGCAGAACGATCATCACAGATGAAATAATAGAGATCGTTCTTTTTATCATAATCAATACCCGACAAACCGCCAACAGTCGTCTCTTTGAATATTAAGTTGAAAGGAATATCGTATTCACCAATAAATTTCAGCGACCGAATGTTAATGCCTTTTGAAGTTTGACAGTGTCCTGACGAAGAGATCAACAATAAAAAGAATACAATACTTTTAGAAAATCGCGGCATAACTCAAAAATCAATACAAAATTATACCGTAGGAATACTATAACCATTGTTGTACTTCGCGCTGAGCAAAGCATTTGCTTTCTCATCTGTAAACTTTTCTTTCGATGCATCCCAAATCACGCGTCCTCCTGTTTTATAAGAGATGTTACCCATTTGGCAGACCTTGGCAACATGCGCTCCGTCTTGAATCGAACAGGTCAACTTTTTGAAGTCGCGCGACTTAATTGCCTCTGCAAAATTGACCATATGATTTTCTAATCCTGAACCTTTGTTGGGTTGAAACGGAACAGCTTCCATTCTCTTCTCATCAGGGATTACTTCCCAACCGCTTCGGTCTAAAACCAATGTTCCATTATTTCCGATGTATGCGATGCCATGATTGCGGCCATACTGACCATTGCTTATTCCTTGCGCATGTTCCCAAATCAAATTGTAATCATCAAATTCAAATAGCGTAGTTAAGGTATCCGGTGTTTCTTCTGGTCCATCGGGATAGGCATACTTTCCCCCCAGCGCCGCAGCCGACTTTGGAAATTTTGCATTCATACCAAGCAATGCGTAATCGATCAGGTGAACGCCCCAATCTGTCATCAGCCCTCCGGCATAATTCCAATACCATCTGAAATTAAAATGAAAACGATTTGGATTGAATGGTCGCATCGGTGCAGGACCTAACCACATGTTGTAGTCAACCCCTGCTGGTGTTGGCTCATCCGGCTTTGATGTCATTGGTTTCATCCAACCTTGGTAAGCCCATGCTTTTACAGTTCTGATTTTTCCAAGCTTACCCGATTTTAGAAAGTTAAGCCCATCAACAAAATGAGGCACGCTGCGTTGCCACTGCCCTACTTGAACTGCTCTGCTATATCTCACTTGAGCTGCTGCCATGACGTTGCATTCGTGAATGGAATTACCAACCGGTTTTTCCACATAAACATCTTTGCCAGCACTGCAAGCTTCTACCATTTGCAAGCAATGCCAGTGATCTGGTGTTCCTATAACAACCGCATCTATATCTTTATTCTCCAAAAGTTTTCTGTAATTGGAATAAGTTTTCACCTGAATACCATTCTTGGCAAGCTCGTCCTTACGTTTGTTCAAAACATTTTCATCAACATCACATAGAGCAACAACATTGGCACCGGGCACTTTCAATAACTGTTTTAAGTCTTCCCAGCCCATTCCGTTAATGCCAATCGCAGCCACATTCAATCGATCGGATGGCGCAACTATTTTGGTGTTACCCAAAGACTCCCAAGGAATAACCGAGGAAATCCCCAATGCAGCAGTAGCCTTCATAGACGTGTTCATGAACGATCTTCGAGTGTGTTTCATTTTATAAATAGTTATTGATCAAGTACCAATTCCAAATCTGAAAATAATTTTGGGATTTACAATTACCGTAAAAATAAAAAGAGCCCTATAAAAGCTCCCTTAATAATTCAATAATCTTTTATCTAATTTTTAATGCTTTGGAAATTTCTGAAATATCTTCTTAATCGCGTTGTTGAGTTGATCCCCGATTTGATCAGGTTTATCTTCATCAAGAAAATCCACAGCCCAACCACGCCACACCAAGTTATTGGTTTTAGTATCCATCAAATCGATAATCAAAGTTCCTTCACGAAATTCATGCATGTTCATGCTTCTGTCAACCCAATTCCGTCCATAGCTGCCGAATGGTTCAGGGTTAATGACCGACCGGTCTTCCAATATGATGTGATAATGTAATTTCAGCTGAGGGTTTTCCAAATCAAATTGATAGCCGTTACTTTTCAACTGCGCACTTACATCGTTTTTTATTCTCTTGTCGTTGAGCTCGTTGTAATAAAGTGGGTTATTTTTTGCCTCAAGTTTTTCATCATTAGTCCAGCCGAAAGTAGAGTAATTTTTTACGGAAAGGTCGCGATCAAAATCAGAGTACACCTTCATCGTACTGCAATTCGAAAAACAGATCAGGAATATTGCAATGAGAATGGCTTGAATTTTCATTTTTTTACTTATTAAAAAACACTAAAGTTCTTAACAAAGTTACCAATTTATAGAAGTTGATAAAGATGACGTAAATCAGTTTTATACCTGAGCAATTCCGAGTAACTTCGATCACTAACAAGATATTTTTGAACAAATAAATCTTTCTTATGGAAAAGTATATCACCGCAGAAGAGGCAGTAAAAGTTATTAAGTCAGGCAACCGCGTTTTCATTCATGGCGGAGCCGCGGTGCCTCATCATTTAGTGGAGAAAATGGTAGCCAGGGCGCCAGAACTTTTTGACGTTGAAATTGTAAGCGTTAGCCTTCAGGGAGATGCTCCTTTTGCAGATAAAAAATACAAAGATAACTTTCGTGTCAATTCGTTATTTGTTTCCCAAAACGTGAGGGAAGCCGTGAACGATGGCCGCGGTGATTATATTCCGATCTTTCTCAGTGAAATTCCGAACCTATTTAGAAGAAACATTCTCCCATTGGATGTGGCCTTGGTGCAAGTTTCTCCACCTGACAAACATGGTTTTTGTTCTTTAGGAGTTTCGGTAGATGTTGCTGCCACTGCTATTAAGACAGCAAAACATGTTATCGCTCAAGTAAATCCTCGAATGCCGAGAACTTTGGGCGATGGCATTGTAAAAATAGATTCTTTCGATGCCGTGGTTTATCACGAACAAGAACTCCCAGAAATAAAATACAGCGCGAACTTCTCCGAAATCGCATCGCGCATAGGCGTGCATTGCGCAGGGTTGATTGAAAATGGTGCAACACTTCAGGCGGGAATCGGCACTGTACCTGATGCTGTGCTTGCTTCTCTCATGAATCATAAAGAATTAGGAGTTCACACAGAAATGTTTTCAGATGGAATTATTCCGCTAGTAGAAAAAGGTGTAATCACCAATCAACATAAGAAAAAGCACAGAGGAAGAATCGCAACAGGCTTTTTGTTAGGAACAAGAAAACTTTATGATTTCGTCGATGACAACCCGTCTGTAGTCACACTCAATATCGACTATGTTAATGACACTTCCATCATACGTACAAATCCAAAAATGACTGCTATTAACAGCGCTATAGAAGTTGATATCACCGGACAAGTTTGCTCAGACTCTATAGGCACGTATCATTATTCTGGAGTTGGTGGACAAATGGATTATATGCGGGGCGCGGCATTATCCGAAGGAGGCAAGCCCATCATTGCTCTACCTTCCACAACGAATAAGGGTATTTCGCGAATTGTTCCAATGTTAAAGCCTGGGGCAGGCGTTGTTACAACGAGAGCTCATGCACATTACATCGTTACCGAATATGGCATTGCAAATCTCTTAGGAAAAAATATGAGGCAACGTGCTGAAGAGCTTATAAAAATCGCTCATCCTAATCACCGGGAGGCAATTAGTAAAGCAGCATTCGACCGATTTAAAAACTATCGATTCGAGCAAACGCTTTATTGATTACGATGATTTTATTTGAAAATAATCGTCCTGAAATTTTCACAAGGCAACGTTCCAACGAATTACTTTTTCAAGACGTGCTGGTTGGGTTACGCTGATCTTGCCACTCTCTATTTCAATCATCCCTTCTTCTTTGAAATCAGAAAGTACTCGTATAACAGATTCAGGTGCCGTGCCTACAATTTTGGCCAAGTCATCACGAGAAATCTGGATCTTAGAACTTGAGTTTTTGAGTTGCATTACTTTTAAAAGCGCTTCTGCGATTCGTTGCCGCACAGAATTATAAGCGAGGTTTAGCAATTGTTTTTCTTTATCGGCAACTTTTTTGCACAATAAACCTATAAAGCCGGCAGAAACATCTCTTTGACTAAACAACAATGTTATAAAGTCATTTTTTGGAATTATTACCAATTCAGAATCTTGAAGTGCAACAGCCGATTCTTGATAATGTCCATTCTCAAGAACCGCTTCAAAGCCAAAGAAATCATTTTCCTTATACAAGTCAGTGATCAATTCCTTTCCGTCCTGGTTGGATTTGAACATCTTCACATTTCCGGATTTTATAAAGAATACCGAGAGCGGTAGGTCGCCCTCCATGAATATTTCAGTCTTCTTTTTAAATGTCTTTACTTTTTTATCCTTGCATAAATCGGCAAGGTTCAAAATTTTCTGAGCGTCTTCAATGAAAGACTCCAATCCTTCAGAAGAGGACTGGTACTCCTTCGAACGCATCGAATACTTTTTCAGTCTCGTTTCTACGGCGTTCAATAACTCGGTATCGTCAAAAGGTTTGGTTAAATAATCATCTGCACCAAGTTCCATTCCTTTGCGAATATCTGAGCGTTCTGTTTTTGCCGTTAGAAATATAAAAGGAATCTGTGCTGTGTCTGCTTTTTTACTAAGAATATGAAGTACTCCATAACCATCCAATTCTGGCATCATGATATCGCAAATGATTAAGTCAGGATGTTGCTCCTGCGCCATCGCCACACCCACTTTTCCATTGGGAGCGCTTATTACCTGATAATTCGCGAGAGAAAGAATTTCTCCTGTGTTCTCTCTGATCTCTGTATTGTCTTCAATTAAAAGTATCTTCTTCATATCTAAGTTTTGGACAAAGGTAAAGTTACAGTAAACATGCTACCTTTATTATGTTCACTCGAAAAAGTTAACGTCCCCTTAAGTAATTCTACATATCGTTTCACGATCGTTAGGCCTAAACCTGTCCCTTGAATGTTTGAAACATTACTCGCTCTAAAAAATCGTTCGAATAAATACTTTTGATCTCGTTCGGGGATTCCTATGCCCTCATCTTTGATGCAAATACTCAATGACTCCCCGTCAGTTTTACCGCTCACTACAATATTCTTTTGAACGTTGGAGTATTTGCTGGCATTAGAAATCAAATTAAATAATATATTCCGGAGTATACGCACATCGGTAGCGAAGTCATTGCCATTCAAATTAAAATCGATTAGAATCTGTTGTCCTTCTTTCAGTACGGCTTTCATTTCTTCCCTTATATCTTCGAAGAGAGAATGTAGATCAACAGGCTTATTTTCAACGTCAATTTTTCCTTCCTCCAATTTTCCCAGGGAGAGGAAGTCATTTAAAATAGAAGTGAGATGATTAACAGATGACTTAACTCTTTGGGTGTGTTTGTCAATTTTATCAAGCTCACCTCTTTGTTTATATTGATCAATTAAAGAGATTGAGCTTAATACGGAGCTAAGCGGAGTTCGAAATTCATGCGAAGCAATGGAAACAAATTTTGATTTCAGATCATTCAACTCGCGCTCGCGCTCCAATAATTTTCGAATCTCTTCCTCAGCTTTTTTTCGCTCGAATACTTCGCTTTCCAATTTTTTAATCGACAAGTTAAGGTCTTCTGTGCGGGCTTGCACTTTCTTTTCAAGCTCAGATGCATAGACAATAAGTTGCTCCTCGCTTTGCTTGAGAGCTAGTTCCGATTTTTTTCGCCAGGAAATATCGCTGATGAATGCAATAGCGATGAAGTTTCCCTTCGCTATCGAATAGCTCAAACTTATTTCAACTGGAAATTCTTCACCATTCTTTTTTAATGCCG
>DASYTA010000479.1:0-7459 GCA_036002745.1 Cyclobacteriaceae bacterium
GTTTACACCGATCTCGTATTTACGTTTTCCCTCCTTTAAAAATGATTTCAGCTTTTCCCCGCTGTCTTTTTCCATTTGATTAAAAAGCTGATAAAGTTTTTCAAGTGAAGCAGGTATATCTAAAAAGTCATTTTTGTTATAGTAAATTCTGTAGGATGGATCCAACCTTTCGAGCCTGTAATAGTCAGTTACTTTTTTTCCGAATCGGTTAAAATATTTTTCGAATACGTCAGGCATCCAGTACCAGGAAGGCCCCATATCAAACGCAAACCCATCCGAATAGAATTTTCTGGCGCGCCCGCCAGGTATATTTTGTTTTTCCAATACGGTGACATCAAACCCTTCATGCGCAAGACAAGTTGCTGCCGACAGTCCCGAAAAACCAGCACCGATTACCGTTACCCTTCTCATTTCTTACCGATATCCAATCAATTGATTTTGTATTTCTATCCGAGCTTGAAAAATTCTACTCTTCACCGTGCCGATAGGAACACCAAGTTCTTTAGCGATCTCCTGATATTTATATCCGGACAAATACATTTTGAATGGCTTGTTGAATTCTATTTTAATCGAATCAATAATTTTCCAAACCTCTTTAGTCTGCGTTATTCCGTCTGGTCTGTTAAACGTGTGAGTATCTTCAGTCCAATTCAAATAAGACTCATCCACACGCTGGCCAATAGTTTTGTTTTTGCGGTATTGGTTAATGAACAGGTTGCGCATAAGAATGTAAAGCCATCCTTTCAGGTTAATATCCTCCCTGAATTTTGTCTTCCTGCTTAACGCTTTGAGCATCGTGTCTTGCAAGAGGTCCATTGAATCGTCACGGTTGTTAGTGAATTTTCTAGTGAACTCCAGAAGGGTTGGTCTTAGATTGGCCAATTCACGCTCAAATTCGTTCGTTTTCATTTTGTTTAACATTTTAAGTAAAACATTAAACAAAAGTATTTAAAAATAGTTCAATCTCTAATGGCTTAATTAATTTAATCACGAGGCTTAAAGGAAGGATTTCAGGCTTTCGACTGAAGAAAACAACTTAATGTTCTTAAATCGACTGAAATCGAAGTCTCTTACAGCCATTCCAGAAATTGCTATTGTTTGTTTTTTGAAGTCATGGGAAAGGTCACGGACATAGCTTTCCAGGAGATCATTATTCAATGAAGTAATGATGGATGAGATGAGCAAAGTTGGATGATGCGTTGCAACTACTTGCTTTAGATCGCTGTAAGGGACTGACTGCCCCAAATAGAAAGTTTGGTGTCCTTTTTTACGAGCGAGATAATTATAAAACAAAAGCCCTATTTCATGATATTCATTTTCAGGAAGGAACAAAACAGTCTTTGATTTGCCCCTAGGGTAAGGCAGCTGATCAATCGCTACAATTATTTTCTGACGTATCAGGTTAGAAACAAAATGTTCTTGCGCTGGCGTGATTTCACCTGTATGCCATAACACACCGATTCTTTCAAGAAAAGGATACATTACTTTTCTAACTACCTCTTCAAAACCTTTTGATGACTCTAACTGCTGCACCGTCTTGACAAAGGCTTTTTCATCCATGGCCACCGTTGCCATAATAAGTTTATCAATGGGTGACGTAATATCTTCTCCGAACTGATTTTGTTCGTGCACCAGTTTATTCAGCTTGTCGGTCGTTAATTTGGCAATGTGCGAGATCTTGACTCCGGAGTTATTGACGACCGCGATATTAATAATTTTCTTGAGGTCATTGTCAGAATAAAACCGGATGTTGGTGGCCGTCCGCTTAGGGGTGATGAGTTTGTACCTTTTTTCCCAGATGCGAATGGTGTGCGCTTTGATCCCCGAAAGTTTCTCTAGCTCTTTAATTGAATATTCTCCCATAAACAATGCCAGTTTCTCAATTAACAGTTTCAAATTTAAATTGTTTGATGAAGCATTGTCTTTTTATTTTTGTTCATGAACTTCTGGCTCACATTACAATTATCCCCGCTCCTTAAACCAGCAGTTTGCAGGAGTCTTTTTATTGAGGCCATCCCCATCGACAGAATCGCCTATTGATATTACTTTAAACTACATTTGCACTTCATGCAATCTCCTCACAAAGCAGGCTTCGTTAGCATTATCGGCAAACCCAATGTGGGCAAGAGCAGCCTGATGAATAAACTCGTGGGTGAGAATTTATCGATCATCACTGCCAAGGCTCAGACCACACGCCATCGCATCATGGGCATTTTGAATGGCGATGATTTTCAAATTGTCTATTCGGATACACCTGGCTTGCTTGAGCCTAAGTACGAATTGCAACAGGCGATGATGAATTATGTAAAAGTTTCATTAGAGGACGCCGACCTCATCTTGCTGATCGTAGAACTGGGTGAAAAGTTTGACGAACAGCACTTACAGCGTTTTCAAAAATTCAAGAAGCCGATTGTTTTGTTGATCAACAAAATTGATTTGGGTAAAGGATCGCAAGTGAACGATAAGATCGCTTATTGGAAAGACGTGATAAAAACAGAAGCGATTATACCTGTATCAGCCAAAACCGGGGAGAACCTTGATCAGGTATTAACAACGATAAAAAAATATTTACCTGAGCATCCGGGCTACTACCCAAAAGATGATCTTACTGACCGCAGCGAGCGTTTCTTTGCTGCTGAAATTATTCGGGAGAAAATATTCCTCAACTATGAACAAGAAATCCCTTACAGTTCAGAAGTAAGTATTGAAGCATTCAAAGAAGAGAAAGAAATCATCCGCATTCGAGCTACCATTTTTGTGGAACGCGATTCGCAAAAAGGAATATTAATTGGAAAAGCAGGAAGCTCCTTAAAGAAAGTAGGAACGGAAGCCAGAAAGGATTTAGAAAAGTTTTTTGGAAAGAAAATATTTCTGGAAACTCACGTGAAAGTGGCCGACAACTGGCGCAAAGAGAATTTGAAACTAAAGCACTTTGGCTACCTGGAATAAATCGGCAACCCAAGTCCCAATGTCTAAATTGTTACCTTTGAGGTTCTAATTACTCGGAACACTGAAATCATGGCCAACATCGTAGCAATAGTAGGCAGACCCAACGTAGGCAAATCCACTTTTTTTAACCGTTTGGTGAAGCAGCGGCAGGCCATCATGGATGACATGCCAGGCGTGACGCGTGATCGGCACTATGGCTATGGCGAGTGGACCGGAAAATTCTTTACCATCATTGACACGGGAGGATACGTTACCGGATCTGATGATAAGTTTGAATCACAAATCCGCAAACAAGTGGAGATGGCTCTAGAAGAATGCTCTGCAGTGATCTTCATGGTTGATTGTCAACAAGGACTTACTGGTTATGATCAGGAGTTTGCCAATATTATTCGTAGATCGAAGAAGCCCGTGTTCATTGCCGCCAACAAGGCCGATACCCCACAGAAGACAGCACTTGGTAACGAGTTCTATGAATTGGGAATGGGCGAAGTCTATCCTATTTCTTCTGAAAATGGCTCGGGCACTGGTGAGTTGTTAGATGAGTTGGTTAAAATTTTCCCCTCCGAGGGTGTTGAAGATCCTGATTCTGGTGTTCCCAAGATCGCGATTCTTGGCCGACCTAATGTTGGAAAATCATCTTTATTAAATGTCTTGTTAGGCACTGACCGAAGCATAGTAACCGATGAAGCAGGTACCACCCGCGATGCTATTCATTCGCGCTACAAAATGTACGGCAATGATTTTATTTTGATTGATACTGCTGGTATCCGAAAGAAATCCAGCCTCATGGCAGACGTTGAATTTTACTCTGTGTTGCGTTCACTCCGAGCGTTGGAAGAATGCGATGTGTGCGTTGTTGTGATCGATGCGCAACGAGGATTAGAATCACAGGACGTTAATATCATCAGCCTGGCACAAAAACAAGGCAAGGGAATTGTGATCATGGTAAATAAATGGGATCTCATTGAGAAAGACAGCAAGACTGCTGACAAAATCAAAAAGGAGATGATGGAAAAGATTGCGCCCATCAGTTATGTTCCCTTTCTCTTTGCTTCAGCTCTAACCAAACAAAGAATCTTTCAGGTGATGGAGAAGGCCGTAGAGGTGTACCATAACAAAACCAAGAAGGTGCCAACGTCTGCACTTAACGATGCAATGCTTCCAGAGATAGCCCATTATCCGCCTCCAGCGATCAAGGGCAAGCTGATCCAAATTAAGTATGTTACGCAAGTAGCCGCCAAGACACCGACCTTTGCTTTTTTCTGCAATTTGCCCCAGTACATTCAAGAATCGTACGTTCGTTTTCTGGAAAATAGGCTTCGTGAGAAGTTTGACTTCGAGGGAACCCCAGTTCGTCTATTTTTTAGGAAAAAATAACTGCGAACGGTTGCTGGCCGATCTTTAGGCCTCGTTTTTTGACGAATATTAATTTTTTCTTACTTAGTGGCTTAAAATCGAACCATTCGCGTATATTTGCGGGCAAATTTATAACCTGTAAACTATGAAAAAATTGTTCGCGCTAATGATGGTAACTGGCTTTGCCGTTGCATTTGTAGCTTGTGGCGGCAAAAAAGCCGTTGACACTGAAAAGTTAAAAGCTGATTCAATTGCTAAGGCTGATTCCATCGCCAAAGTAGAAGCTGAAGCTGCTGCTGTAAAAGCAAAAGCAGACTCTGCTGCAAAAGCAGACTCTGTAGCAAAAGCCGCTTCAGAAAAAAAGAAGTAATCTCTAAACAAAGAGATTTTCCCGGGAAGGCTTTAGAAAAACTAAAGCCTTTTTCTTTTCCCAATGGATCAAAAAAAGGTTGAAAGCATTTTAAGTCAACATATCCCTGCCGAAGCTGTCCATTATTGTACTTCGCTTTGGCAAGAACTCCCCTTCAACTTTAAACTCCGCAAAAGCCGCCTTTCCAAGGTTGGTGACTTCACGTGCCGATCCGGCCAGTCGCCCCAAATTACAGTCAATAGCGACCTTCATCCCTTTCCCTTTCTAATGACCTATGTTCACGAGGTAGCCCACCTTCGCGTGCACAAAGCATTGGGATTTAAAGCCGAAGCACATGGTGAGGATTGGAAGAAAAGCTTCCAAACTTTAATGACTCCATTGCTTACGGCCGAAATTTTTCCCGAACCTTTACTGACAGGACTAAAGAAGCATATGGCATCACCAAAAGCCTCCAGCTTTTCTGATGCTGAGCTTACACATTTATTCCGCTTGCAGAATGAGCGTGAAAAAAATGCCGTTCTTCTTTCACAAATTCCTGAAGGCAGCATCTTTCATTTGCATGGGCGATGGTTCAAAAAAGGCAAGCTGAGAAGAACAAGAGTGCTATGCAGAGAAGTAAAAACAAGAAGACAGTACTTAGTCCCTGTGGATATGGCCGTTAGCAACGCGCAGCTAGCATTACTTTAAAATTACTTTTGGCTGATCGCCTTTCTTACGCTACCAAATTTCTTTAAAAGACCCTTCGCCTTTTTCTCATCAATATTTAATTCTTCCATTATCATTCGGACGCCTCTATCAATCAATTTATTATTGGTGAGTTGCATGTCGACCATTTTGTTTCCTTTTACTCTTCCCAACTGAATCATGGTAGCAGTGGAGATCATGTTGAGGATAAGCTTTTGTGCAGTTCCTGCTTTCATTCTTGTGCTGCCGGTTACAAACTCCGGTCCTACAACAGCTTCAATAGGATGATCTACATTGGTCGCTAGTTCACTTCCAGCATTGCAAGTGACGCATGCCGTTTCAATTTTCTTCTTTCGCGCTTCTTTAACTCCTCCAATTACATAAGGTGTTCTTCCAGAGGCAGCAATACCGATGACAAAGTCTTGCTTGCTGATCTTATGCTTTTGTAAATCTTTCCAAGCTTGTTTGGGATCATCTTCTGCATGCTCAACCGCTTTGCGTATAGCTTTGTCACCACCGGCAATTAACCCAATCACTTTACCTTGAGCCATTCCAAAAGTTGGAGGAATTTCCGATGCATCTACCACACCTAATCGCCCGCTAGTGCCAGCTCCAATGTAAAAGAGCCTACCGCCTTTTTTCATTTTCGCAACAACCGCATTTACAAGATTTTCAATCTGGGGAATAATTTTTTCAATTGCTTCGGGCACGCGTCTGTCTTCACGATTAATGTTGGTGAGCAACTCACGAATAGGCATCGATTCCAGGTTGGAGTATAGCGAAGATGATTCGGTAGTTTTCATTTATAAATACATTGATTGGTCAGTTCGGCCAATCTTATAAATCCTTCTGATGAAATAGTGTAAGGCCAGCAATAGGGCCTTCTAAAATATTTTTAACAGTGATACCCTTGTCATTAGCTACTTGCCGCACCACGTCACTGAAATAAAAACCAATGGAGCCCGTGAAATGCACTTTTAGATTTTTATAGTTTTCATATTTCATCACATTGTTCTCAAAGAAATCAGAAAAACTTTGATATGCCAGCTTGTAGCAATAGGGCTCTTTCAGGTGTTGAAAAATGAATTTAGCAAAACTCGCTAAGAAGGCTCCCGGCTTTTCTTGCTGATAAACTTTTTCTAATACTTCTTCTCGGCTAAAAGGAAAACGCGTCTGAAATTGTTTTGCTAAACCCTCTGGCATCTCCTGTCGGAAATAATCAAAGATCAATTGTTTGCCCATGTAGGTGCCTGATCCTTCATCCGCCAATATCCAGCCCAGGTTAGCAACGTTGTCTGTAATTTTTTCGCCATCATATAGGCATGAGTTTGAGCCTGTGCCAAGAATACAAGCTATTCCCGGCTCGTGTCCGCACAAGGCGCGTGCTGCCGCTAGGAGATCCCATCCAACTTCAGTATTTGCTTTCGGAAAATATTTCAAGAATACAGTTTGAATGCTTTGCACATTCTTCTCAGACGATACACCCGTTCCATAATAAAATATTTTAGAAACCTCTTCAGAAACTTGCGGCAAGAGCGACTCTTCAATAATCTTTTTAAGATGATCTATCGGCTGATAATATGGATTGAATCCAGCACTATTGGCCTGACCAATTGCTCCATCTTTTTTTAGCAATCGCCAATCAATTTTCGAACCTCCGCTATCGGCAACAATGATCATGTATTTCTTTTATTTCAATTCGAGGCAAATTACAAAGTCTGAACATCACTGAAAACCCTAAGTAATAAAGTTTACTAATTTCACTGAATGAAATCCATTCTTCTCACGATAATAATTCTTTCGAGCCAGTGTGTTTTTGCACAAAGCCTCGTGTTTGTGTTTTTGCATCACAAGGCTGACAAAGCAGAACTACCAAAAGATCAAGTCGATAAAATTATGGAAGGGCACATGGCTAACATCCAAAGGATGGCAAAAGAGGGAAAGCTTTTAGTGGCGGGCCCTTTTGAAGGAGGCGGAGGAGTTTTCATTTTTAATTCTTCCAACGTTAATGAAGTGAAGCAATGGCTCAACGATGATCCTGGTGTAAAGGCGCAGCGGTGGAATGTAGAAATACAACCTTATCACTCGCGTATAGGCAAG
>DASYTA010000480.1:0-23781 GCA_036002745.1 Cyclobacteriaceae bacterium
TATTAAATGGAGGCAAATCACGATCAGCCCTTATTTCTTCAGCCAAAGTTCTGCGATTTGCATGCTCAAGTGAAATCCTTTCTTCCCCGGGTTTGAATAAGTGACTAAGAATAATCTTTTCGGCTTCCTCAACGCTCACCATCGAATTTGTATTTTTGGTTCAAGTTAAAAACAAGTGGCTAAAAGAACGTTGAGTCATATTGATAAATCAGGCATGCCTGCCATGGTTGATGTTTCTGAGAAGAAAATAACGGAGCGAATTGCAGAAGCCCAAGCCATTGTTCATCTCCCGAAAGAAGTTCTTAAAGTATTGGATGGAAAAGAGTTGATAACGAAAAAGGGCCCGGTATTTCAGACTGCGACTATTGCGGGAGTAATGGCAGCAAAGAAGACTCACGAATTAATCCCACTATGCCACCCGCTTTCTCTTGAGGATATTCAGGTGAAAATCGAACTCCAAAAAGATCAAGCCGTCATAAATTCCAAAATTAAACTCACCGCTAAAACAGGAGCTGAAATGGAAGCCCTAACGGCTGCGAGTGTTGCAGCGCTTACTATCTACGATATGTGCAAGGCGCTTTCTCATCATATAATTATTAAGGACGTGAAACTAATCTCCAAAACCGGGGGAAAAAGTGACTTTTCAAGCCGGTAACTAAGTTTTTGCCTCTGCGAGGCCCCGATTTCATTGAGCTGTTAGGATTTTTTTTTGCCTGCACTTGTTACCTACGCTTTAGTTCCTATCTTTGCAGTCCTTTTTGCGGTAGGAAAGCCGTAAATCGGTTTAGAATCAAGCAAAATAGGTTTCAATTATGCCTGGAATATTAGGACGTAAAGTAGGAATGACAAGCGTTTTCGGCCAAGATGGTCAGAATTTGGCTGTCACCGTTATCGAGGCTGGCCCTTGTGTTGTCACCCAGGTGAAGACCAAGGAGTCCGATGGCTATAAGGCCGTTCAGATCGCTTTTGGCGAGAAGAAAGAAAAAAATACACCTGACCCAATGGTTGGCCATTTCAAAAAAGCCAACACTACACCCAAGAGACATTTGGTTGAGTTCCGTGATTTCGGTGACGAATTCACTGGTCTTGCTGAGTTGGGAAAAGAAATTAAAGTAACCGACATCTTCGTAGAGGGCGACTTCTTAGATGCAGTTGGTACTTCAAAAGGAAAAGGATTTCAAGGTGTTGTAAAACGTCACGGCTTTGCTGGTGTGGGTGGTCAAACACACGGTCAGCATAACCGTCTTCGCGCTCCTGGTTCTATGGGTAACGCGTCATTTGCTTCACGTGTAATTAAAGGTAAGCGTTTGCCAGGCCGCATGGGTGGCGCACGTGTAAAGAACACGAACCTTAAAGTGGTTAAAATATTAGCGGATCAGAACCTGATCTTAGTAAGTGGTTCAGTTCCCGGTGCAAAAAATTCAACGATAATCCTTCAAAAGTAATGGACTTAGCGGTTGTAAAATATAGTGGTGAAAAGACAGGCCGTAACATCAGCCTCTCTAATGAGGTTTTTGGTATTGAGCCTAACGACCACGCTATCTACTTAGATGTGAAGAGCTACTTGGCTAACCATCGCCAGGGCACACACAAGTCTAAGCAGAGAAATGAAATCACTGGATCTTCTAAGAAGATCAAGAAACAAAAAGGAACTGGTGGAGCTCGTGCGGGTAACATCAAGAACCCTCAGTTCAAAGGTGGTGGTCGTATTTTCGGACCAACTCCTCGTGATTACTCTTTCAAGTTGAATAAGAAAGTAAAAGACCTTGCTCGCAAATCTGCGTTGACTTACAAGGCAAAAGATAATTCAATTGCTATCATCGAGGACTTCAATTTCGAAGCACCTAAGACTAAGCAATATTTGGACATGCTGAAGAAATTAGCATTGGGCGACAAGAAGACTCTTTTTGTTATTCCTGAAGCTAAGAAGAACGTTGTTCTTTCTGGTCGCAATGTTCCTAATACAAAAATCATCACTGCTTCTCAGATCAATACTTACGATGTGCTTCACGCTGAGCACTTGATCTTGTCTGAAGGTTCAGTTGAAAAAATCAGTAACCTCTTAAATCAAGCATAACCATGAGTATTTTAAAAAGCCCATTGGTTACCGAAAAAATTTCCGCTCTTAATGAGAAAGGGAAATACGGTTTTGTAGTAGAAGGCACCGCTAATAAAGTGGAGATTAAAAATGCCGTAGAAAAAATGTACGGTGTGAATGTTGAGCGTGTGAATACGATCAATGTTTTAGGAAAGAAAAAAACACGTTTCACCAAAGCAGGCACATTGGCCGGTCGCAAGCCGAGCTACAAGAAAGCCATCGTTACTTTGGCTGAAGGTGAAGTAATTGATTTTTATAGCAACGTTTAAATAAGGACAATCCTTAAATAAGGTCAGTCATGGCAATGAAGAAATTAAAACCAGTAACCCCCGGCACTCGTCACAGGCTATCGCCTGGGTTTGAGGACATCACCGAGATGCGCCCGGAGAAATCGCTGGTAAAGACAATAAAGAAAACTGGTGGCCGTAACAACGTAGGCCGCATGACCATGCGCTATATTGGCGGTGGCCACAAACAGAAATTGCGCATTATCGATTTCAAACGCGATAAATTTGGAGTTCCTGCGGTAGTGAAATCTGTTGAGTATGATCCTACTCGTACTGCTCGCGTAGCGAAATTGTATTATGCTGATGGCTCTAAGTCATATATCGTAGCTCCTCAAGGAATTAAAGTTGGACAGACTTTAGTATCGGGCGCTGATGTTGCCCCTGAAGTGGGTAACGCATTGCCTCTTGCTAAAATCCCTGTGGGTACTATTGTTCACAACGTAGAAATTAAGCCAGGCAAAGGAGCATCAATTGCTCGTAGTGCTGGATCATTTGTGCAGTTGGTTGCTCGCGAAGGTGAATACGCAACATTGCGCATGCCTTCAGGTGAGATGCGTAATGTATTAGTGAATTGTATGGCAGTTGTGGGCGCGGTATCAAATGCCGAGCACATGAATGAAAAGGTGGGTAAGGCCGGTCGCTCTCGTTGGAGAGGTATCCGTCCTCGCACAAGACCAGTTGCTATGAACCCTGTTGATCACCCGATGGGTGGTGGAGAAGGTCGTGCATCTGGTGGACACCCTCGTTCACGTAAAGGATTGTTGGCGAAGGGTAAGAAAACTCGCCACCCTAAGAAATATTCTGATGGTTTAATCATTGCTAGACGCAAAAAATAATGGGAAGGTCAGTTAAAAAAGGTCCATATCTCGATAGTCGCTTGCTCAAGAAGGTGCAAGTGATGGAACAAGCCGGTAAAAAATCGGTTGTTAAAACATGGTCACGCAGGAGTACAATTACTCCCGATTTGATCGGTTTCACTTTTGCCGTACACAACGGGAATAAATTCATTCCAGTGTATGTAACGGAGAACATGGTGGGCCACAAGTTGGGTGAATTTGCACCTACTCGTACCTTCAAAGGTCACTCTGGAAATAATAAGGCTGAGGCAGCCTCAAAATAATCAGGGCAAAAATTTAGATACCTGAAAGATGGAAACTGAAAAGAAAAAGAAAAGGTCGGTAGTAAAAAGAGAGAAGCTTGAAGCGATTAAGCTGGCAGCTAAGTCTGGCCCGGCAACGGCTTACCTCAATAATGCACCCACCTCTCCTCGTAAGATGAGATTGATAGCAGACTTGATCCGTGGCGAGCGGGTGAGCAATGCATTGAATATTTTGAAGTATGATGCAAAGCATCCGTCAGCAAAAATGGAAAAGCTTTTGTTATCAGCGATCAATAACTGGGAAGCAAAGAATACCGATGTGAAGTTGGAAGAAGCTGACCTTTTTGTGAAGGAAGTATTTGTAGGCGGTGGAAGAATATTGAAGCGTTTGAGACCAGCTCCTCAGGGCCGTGCTCACCGCGTAAGAAAGCGTTCAAACCACATCACTTTGGTGGTAGATCGCATGCCTGCAAAAGCAGAAAAAGAAAAGACAAAAGCAGTAAAAGAAACTAAAGAATAATGGGACAGAAGATTAACCCGGTAGGCCTTCGTTTAGGAATCGTCCGCGGATGGGATTCCAGCTGGTTTGGTGGTCGCACATTTTCAGATAAATTGGTTGAAGACCATAAGATCAGAAAATATGTTGATGCCCGTATTCAAAAAGGAGGTATCTCCAAAGTAGTTATTGAGCGCACGTTGAAAAGAATCACGTTGACAATTCACACCGCGCGTCCGGGTGTTGTAATTGGAAAAGGTGGTACTGAGGTTGATAAGATCAAAGAAGAATTAAAGAAGTTGACTAACAAGGATGTTCAAATCAACATCTTTGAAATTAAGCGCCCAGAAATGGACGCGAAATTAGTTGGCGAATCAATCGCACAACAGTTAGAGGCTCGTATTTCTTATCGTAGAGCAATGAAGCAAGCAATTGCTTCCACTATGAGAGTTGGTGCAGAAGGAATTAAAGTGAAATTATCAGGTCGTTTGGCGGGTGCCGACATGGCCCGTACAGAACAATATAAAGAAGGACGTATTCCATTGCATACACTTCGTGCTGACATTGATTATGCAATATCTGAAGCACAGACTGTGTATGGTAAGATTGGAATCAAAGTATGGATCTTCAAAGGTGAAGTTTATGGCAAGCGTGACTTATCTCCTAATGTAGGAATGGTAAGCAACGCACCAGGTGAAAATAAAGGCGGTGGTGCACCAGCTGGTGGTGGAGACAGAAGAAGAGGCGGTGGCCGTGGCGAGCGCAGAGATGATCGCGGTGGCAGAGGCGACAGACAAGACAGAGGCGATCGTGGTGGAGATAACCGTAGAGGAAGAAAATAATTTATTGACGATTTAAGGTAGCAACCATGTTACAACCGAAGCGAACGAAATTCAGGAAAATGCAAAAGGGCAAAGTTAAAGGCATGGCCACTCGTGGTCATCAAATTGCCTTTGGATCTTTTGCTTTAAAATCATTGGAAGCTGGATGGATCACTGCCCGCCAATTGGAAGCAGCCCGTGTTGCAGTTACTCGCGCTATGAAGCGTGAAGGTCAGGTGTGGATTCGTATTTTCCCAGATAAACCAATTACTCGCAAGCCTGCAGAGGTACGTATGGGTAAAGGTAAAGGTGCTCCTGAATATTGGGTAGCAGTAATTAAGCCTGGAACAATATTGTTTGAGGCCGGTGGTGTAACGATGGCAACTGCAAAAGAAGCATTGGCTTTGGCCGATGGAAAATTGCCGATCAAAACCCGGTTTACTGTTCGCAGAGATTATGTAGAACAAGCGGCCGCTAAAGCTTAATAGAAATGAAGAACGCTGAAATAAAAGGATTGACCGTTGTCGAATTGAGCGAAAAAATCGGCAGCGAAAAAGAAACCATGCGCAAAATGAAATTTGCTCACCAGGTTTCAGCAATTGAAAACCCGATGAAGATTCGCGAGACTCGCAAACTCATCGCGAGGTTAAAAACAGAATTGACAGCCAAAGAAGGCAAAAAATAGTTTCGTTATGGAAGCAAGAAACAGTAGAAAAGAAAGGGTAGGAAAAGTGGTGAGCAATAAAATGCAAAAGTCCATTTCCGTTGCCATGAACAGGAAGGTAAAACATCCTATTTATGGAAAGTTCATGAACAAGACTACAAAGTTCATGGCCCATGACGAAAAGAACGAGGCTGGCATCGGCGATACCGTACGGATCATGGAGACCCGTCCGTTGAGCAAGAACAAAAGATGGAGATTGGTAGAAATAATTGAAAAAGCGAAGTAATCATGATCTCAACCGAAAGCAGACTTACCGTAGCAGATAACAGTGGCGCCAAAGAGGTGCTTTGCCTTCACGTATTAGGCGGCACACACAGACGCTCTGCTAGCGTAGGCGATAAAATTGTAGTGACTGTAAAGTCAGCATTGCCTACCAGCCAAATAAAAAAAGGAACTGTTAGCAAAGCTGTAATTGTGCGCACTAAAAAAGAAGTTCGCAGAAAAGACGGCTCATATATCCGTTTTGAAGACAACGCAGCTGTGTTATTGACTGCTCAAGATGAGCCAAGAGGTACTCGTATTTTTGGACCAGTGGCACGTGAGCTTCGTGAGAAGCAGTTTATGAAAATCATTTCATTAGCTCCTGAAGTATTATAATTTATGGAAAGGAAATTTAACGAGCAACAGAAGTTGCACATCCGAAAAGGTGATACTGTAAAAGTATTATCAGGCGATGATAAGAATAAGACCGGAAAAGTGTTGGAGATATTGACCAGCAAGAACCGCGTTTTGGTTGAAGGAATCAACATCATTACGAAGCATCAGAAGCCATCTGCAGGTAAGCCTGAAGGTGGAATCAAAAAAATTGAAGGCGGAGTACACATCAGTAACCTGATGTTAGTTGATCCAGCCTCTGGCAAGCCAACTCGCACCGGCCGCAAGCTGAACGAAAAAGGCAAGCTGCAACGTTTTTCTAAGAAGACTGGAGAATTTATAAAGTAATAGAGCCATGGCAACGCCACGATTGAAAGAAAAATATTTGAAGGAAATCGTTCCTGGACTGAAAGAAAAATTTCAGTACAAGTCGATCATGCAAGTTCCTAAGATTGAGAAAATCTGTATCAATAAGGGTATTGGCGCAGCTGTTGCCGATAAGAAATTGATTGATGTAGGTATTGAAGAAATCACGACTATTACTGGTCAGAAAGCTGTTCCTACAAAGTCGAAAAAAGATATCTCGAATTTTAAATTGAGAAAAGATCAATCAATCGGTGTTCGCGTTACGTTACGCGGAGATCGTATGTATGAATTCATGGACCGTTTGATGAACGTAGCACTTCCACGTGTTCGTGACTTCAAAGGTGTAAACGACAAAGGATTTGATGGTCGTGGAAACTACACTCTAGGTGTGAAAGAACAGATTATCTTCCCTGAGATCTCCATCGACAAGGTGAGCAAGATCAACGGTATGGATATCACTTTCGTGACCAACGCAAATACAGACGAAGAAAGTTATGCGCTCCTGAAAGCATTCGGGATGCCATTTGTAAATAAAAACTGATCATGGCAAAATTATCCGTCATAGCAAGAGACAACAAGAAAGAAGCTTTGGTAAAGCGTTATGCTGAGAAACGCAAGGCTTTGAAGGCAGCTGGCGACTATGCTGCTCTTGATAAACTACCGCGCAGTTCTTCTGCAGTTCGTTTGCACAGTCGTTGCAAACTCACTGGAAGGCCTCGTGGTTACATGAGCAAGTTCGGCCTTTGCCGTAACCAGTTCCGCCAATTGGCTCACGAAGGGAAAATCCCTGGTGTGACTAAGGCAAGCTGGTAAGTTTGTACTAAAATATTAGGTTGCTGAGTATCCAAGGTCGGAAAGGCAAAAATTGCCGGACCGAAACCAGGTAACAGTTTGGAGAACCAAAATTGTTAATTATCTTTGCAGCCCGTTTCATAAAACGGGTTTGCTTTTTTAAAGTAGAGAATATGAAAATTACGGATCCGATTGCAGATTATTTGACTCGCGTGCGCAACGCCATCAAAGCCCGTCACCGTGTGGTGGAGGTGCCTGCTTCCAACCTTAAGAAGGAAGTAACGAAAGTGCTTTTCGACAAAGGCTATATCCTCAATTACAAATTTGAAGATACTGAGAACAAACAGGGCAACATCAAAATTGCCTTGAAGTACAACCCAGAAACGAAAGAATCTGCGATTACCAAGTTGCACAGAGTAAGCACGCCGGGTCTTCGTCAGTATAAGCCGGCTTCTGAATTGCCTAAAGTATTAAATGGCTTAGGCATTGCGATCCTGTCAACTTCGAAAGGAGTAATTACCGACAAGGAAGCAAAGGCGTTGAATGTAGGTGGTGAAGTATTGTGTTACGTATATTAATCGAGTAAGATCATGTCACGAATAGGAAGATTACCGATAAGCCTGCCGAAAGGAGTTACGTGCACCTTCTCTGAGGCTGACCATTTGGTTACTGTAAAAGGAACTAAAGGTGAATTGAAACAAAAGATCGATCGCGATTTCAAAGTTACTTTGGAAGAAGGCGCGGTTCACGTTCATCGCCCTACAGAACAAAAGAGACACAAAGCAATGCACGGTTTATATCGTTCATTGATTGCTAACATGGTAGAAGGTGTGAGCAAAGGATATAGAAGAGACTTGGAAGTGATCGGAGTGGGTTATAAAGCAACTGCTCAAGGCAACGTACTTGATTTGAGCTTGGGTTATTCTCACAGCGTAATATTGGCTGTTCCTTCAGAATTGAAGTTACAAGCTGTGCAAGAGAAAGGTCAGAACCCGATGATCATTTTGGAAGGAATTGATAAGCAATTGATTGGCCAGGTGGCAGCAAAAATAAAATCACTTCGTCCGGTTGAGCCTTACAAAGGAAAAGGTATCCGTTATGTAGGTGAGTTTGTACGTAGAAAAGCTGGTAAGGCAGCCGCTAAATAATTAAAGTTATGCCGAACATTAAAGACAGAAGACAGCGGATCAAATTAGGTATCCGTCATAAAATTGAAGGCACGCCTGCAAGGCCAAGGCTTTCTGTGTTCAAAAGCAACAAAGTTATCTACGCACAATTAGTAGATGATTCAAAGGGTCACACGTTGTTGGCTGCTTCATCGAAAGATGTAAAAGAAAAAGGCGGAGTGAATCTTGAGATTTCGAAGAACGTTGGTAAAAAAGTTGCTGAGCAAGCACTTGCCAATGGAATCAAAGAAATCGTTTTTGATCGCAACGGTTATTTATATCACGGTAATATCAAAGCTTTGGCAGAAGGAGCCAGAGAGGGAGGTTTAAAATTTTAACGCATGACACAAAGTAACGTCAGCACGGTAAAGGCCAGCGACATCGACTTGAAAGAGAAGGTAGTTGCGATCCAACGCGTAGCCAAAGTGGTAAAAGGTGGTCGCAGATTTAGTTTTGCGGCAATCGTAGTAGTAGGCGATGGCAATGGTGTGGTAGGTTATGGTCTTGGCAAAGCCAATGAAGTAACTGACGCAATAACCAAAGGTATCGATGATGCAAAGAAGCATTTGGTAAAAGTTCCTATCATTAAAGGAACGGTGCCACATGAGTCACTCGGAAAATTTGGTGGTGGTTTTGTATTGTTGAAACCGGCATCTCCAGGTACTGGAGTAATTGCAGGTGGTGCGATGCGTGCTGTGTTGGAAAGTGCAGGAGTTCACAATGTGTTGGCAAAGTCAAAAGGTTCATCTAACCCTCACAATGTGGTGAAGGCGACCTTTAAAGCTTTGACTACCATGCGCGATCCTCAAACAATCGCAAGAAACCGCGGTGTAGCATTGTCAAAAGTATTCAACGGATAAGAGTTATGGCAAAAGTTAGAATCACACAAATCCGTAGCACGATTAAAAGACCTGAGACTCAGTTGAGAACGATTCAGTCATTAGGTTTAGGAAAGGTGCACAACTCAGTTGAAGTGGAGTATACTCCGCAGATTCAGGGTATGGTAAGAAAAGTAAATCATTTAGTAAGCGTAACCGAATTATAAGATGAAGTTGCATACGCTCAAACCGGCCTCCGGTTCGACAAAAACAAATAAGCGCCTCGGTCGTGGACAAGGTAGCGGTGGTAGCACAGCTGGTCGTGGTCACAAGGGTGCACAATCACGTTCGGGCTATCACAAGAAGTTTGGCTTTGAAGGTGGTCAGATGCCTTTGCAAAGACGCGTTCCGAAGTTTGGCTTCAAGAACAACGACAAGATTTATTTCAAGCCAATCAATTTGGATGCATTAGAAGAGTTGGCAAAGAAAACCAATTCCACTTCACTCAATGTACAATTGATGAGAGATAATGGAATTGTGGGCAAGAATGATCTTGTAAAGATTTTAGGAAGAGGCGAAGTGAAATCGAAGTTATCGGTAGAAGCTCACGCGTTTTCAGAAACAGCAACAAAAGCAATTGAAACAGCTGGCGGCAACGTCACAATAGCGAAATAATGAAGCGTTTTTTCACAACGATAAAGAACATTTTTTCGATTGAAGACCTTCGTGTGAGGATCCTCAATACGATCGGTTTCCTGGTCATCTTCAGACTAGGTTCTTATATCGTATTGCCTGGAATTGATCCGAATAAGTTGACAGGAAACTCGGGTGGTATTTTTGATTTATTGAATACCTTCTTAGGAGGCTCGTTTACGCGCGCTTCCATTTTTGCATTGGGTATCATGCCATACATTTCTGCTTCCATCGTAGTGCAGTTGTTGACAGTAGCGGTTCCTCATTTCACCAAACTTCAAAAGGAAGGTGAAAGCGGAAGAAAAAAATTAAATCAGTTTACTCGCGTATTAACGATCGTCATTACAGCAGCACAGTCATTTGGTTACTTGAAGTCTATTGTAAATCCTGAGGCGATCATTCAGCCAGGATTATTCTACACGGTTTCTTCGATGATCATCATCGTAGCTGGAACGATGTTCTGTATGTGGTTGGGTGAACGTATCACTGACAAAGGTATTGGTAACGGTATCAGCATGCTGATCATGATTGGAATCGTATCTCGTTTCCCAGTGGCGATCCTTCAGGAAGTGGATTCAAAAGGATTGAATGGTGCATTGCTTTTCATCATTGAAATATTGGCTCTGTTCTTTGTAGTAGTAGGGGTAATTGCCTTAACACAAGCAACACGTAAAATTCCGATTCAATACGCGAAGCAAGTTGTTGGAAATAAATTGTATGGTGGCAAGAGAGATTTCATTCCATTGAAATTAAATTCAGCTGGAGTAATGCCGATCATCTTTGCACAAGCGTTGATGTTCATTCCTCCGTTGATGGCCAGCATTTGGAAAGACAGTGACTTAGGAGCTTATGTAGGCGCAACATTTGCTGACTTTACATCATGGCAATACAATTTAACGTTTGCTTCATTGATCATTCTTTTTACTTTCTTCTATACAGCGATTACTGTTCCATCAAACGACATCGCTGATAATTTGAAGAGAAACGGCGGATTTGTTCCTGGTATTAAGCCTGGTAAGCAAACTGCAGAGTTTATAGATGCGATTTTATCAAAGATTACTTTGCCTGGTGCAATTTTCTTAGCGATGGTTGCTATTCTTCCGGCGTTTGCCGTGAAAGCAGGCATCACTCAGAATTTTGCTTACTTCTACGGTGGCACTTCGTTGCTGATTTTGGTTGGGGTTGTGCTCGACACACTTCAACAAATTGAAAGCTACTTGTTGATGCGTCACTATGAGGGAATGATGAAGTCAGGAAGAGTAAAAGGACGTTCTCAATTTGCTGCGGCTTGAGGTGAAATGATTCACTACAAGACCGAAGAGGAGATTCAGCTTATAAAGGAAAGTGCGCAGATCTTAGGAAAGGCGCATGCGGAAGTAGCCAAGGCCATCAAGCCGGGAGTGAAAACGAAAGACCTTGATAAAATTGCTGATAGTTATATACAAGACCATGGCGGGTGGCCATCGTTTAAGAACTACCACGGATTTCCTTCTGCGCTCTGTATCTCAGTAAATGATACAGTGGTGCATGGGTTTCCTGGAGAGTATGAATTGACAGAAACCGATATTATCTCCGTTGATTGCGGAGTGAAGTACAAAGGTTTTCACAGTGATTCAGCTTACACGTATCCGTTAGAGGGCGTGAGTTCAGAAGTTTTGAAATTGTTGGACCGGACTTATGAGTCTCTTTACCTCGGAATTGCGCAAGCGAAAGCCGGTAATCGGATTGGAGATATAAGCTACGCTGTTCAGAGTTATGTGGAACAGTTTGGCTACGGTGTGGTAAGAGAATTGGTAGGTCACGGAGTAGGAAAAGATTTGCACGAAGACCCTGAAGTACCAAACTATGGTAAGCGGGGTAAGGGAGCTAAGATTGTTGAAGGGATGGTATTTGCTATCGAACCGATGATCAATATGGGAACCAAAAACATCGTTCAAGAAAAGGACGGGTGGACGATAAGAACAAGCGATCACAAACCATCAGCTCACTTTGAGCACATGGTGGCGATCTTTGAAGATAAAACTGAAATAGTAACAACACACGAGTACATAGAAGAAAGTTATAAGTTCAAGTGGCGAAACAGAAATCGATAGAACAAGACGGAACAATACTCGAGGCATTGTCCAATGCCATGTTTAAAGTTCAGTTGGAAAATGGACATGAAGTGTTGGCACATATTTCGGGAAAGATGAGGATGCATTACATCCGAATTTTACCAGGAGATAAAGTAAGGTTGGAAATGTCACCTTACGATTTGACAAAAGGAAGGATAACATTTAGGTATAAATAAGTTGATAGTTATTAACAGATAACTGAAAACGATTAACGAACATGAAAGTAAGAGCATCCATCAAAAAGCGCAGCGCTGATTGCAAGATTATCAGACGCAAGGGCAAGTTGTATGTAATCAACAAAAAGAATCCACGGTATAAACAAAGACAAGGATAAACTATGGCACGTATTGCAGGTGTAGATATTCCAGATAACAAGAGAGGCGAAATCGGCCTTACTTATATTTTCGGTATTGGCCGCAGGTCAGCACAGAAAATATTGGCGCAAGCTAATATCAATCTTGATAAGAAAGTGAAAGACTGGAATGATGAAGAATCCAACGCGGTTCGTTCCATCATTGCAGAGCAGTTTCGCATTGAGGGATCGCTCAAATCTGAAATCCAATTGAGCATTAAGCGCTTGATGGATATCGGTTGTTATCGTGGCCTTCGTCACCGCAAAGGTTTACCAGTGCGTGGACAGACTACGAAGAACAACGCACGTACGCGGAAAGGTAAGCGCAAGACCGTTGCGAATAAGAAGAAAGCAGTTAAAGGGTAATTAAAACAATAATACTTTTCATATGGCAACAGCACCTGTAGCTGAAAAGAAAAAAGATAAAAGTAAGAAGCGCACTGTAGTGGTGGAGGCCGTAGGTCATGCCCACATTCAGGCGACTTTCAACAACATCATCATTTCGTTGACGAACAGCACTGGCCAAGTTGTGGCATGGGCGTCAGCCGGAAAGATGGGTTTCAAAGGCTCCAAGAAAAACACTCCTTATGCAGCAAAGGTTGCAGCTCAGGAGGCAGCCACTAAAGCTTTCGAACAAGGCTTGCGTAAGGTGGAGGTTTTTGTAAAAGGCCCTGGCGCAGGACGTGAGTCTGCTATCCGTAGCTTACAAGCTTCTGGCATTGAAGTAACAACGATCAAGGACATGACTCCGCTACCGCACAACGGTTGCCGTCCTCCTAAGAAAAGAAGAGTTTAATTTTTGAATTAACAGATCATGGCAAGATATACAGGTCCCAAAGTAAGGATATCCAGGAAGTTTAATGAGCCTGTGATGGGCGAGAGTAAAGTTCTGGCGAAAAAGAACTATGCTCCAGGTCAGCACGGCAAAACCAAGAAGAGAAAGCTTTCTGAATATGCCACACAGTTGGCGGAGAAGCAAAAAGCAAAATATATCTATGGTGTATTAGAGCGTCAGTTCGAAAACACTTTTGATAAAGCGACTCGTAAGAAAGGAGTAACAGGCGAAGTGTTGTTACAACTTTTGGAAGCACGTTTGGATAACACCGTGTATCGTTTGGGTGTTGCTCCTACCCGCAGAGCCGCTCGTCAGTTGGTGGTGCACAAGCACATTTTAGTAAATGGTGATGTGGTAAACATTCCATCTTACACTTTGAAGCCTGGCGATATCGTAGCTGTTCGTGAGAAATCAAAATCTCTCGAAACCATTACTACAGCATTGTCTGTTAATGGTGCGAAGAAATACAACTGGCTAGAGTGGGACATTAAAGAATTTGAAGGTAAACTGATTAACCTTCCTCCAAGGGAAGATATTCCTGAAAACATCAACGAGCAGTTGATCGTTGAATTGTACTCGAAGTAATCTTGAAATGGCTCTGCCATTGTCGTGAACTTCAAAGAAGATTATTAACACAGAAACAAAAAAGTAAATCGCTTATGTCAATATTAGCATTTCAAATGCCGGATAAAGTGGTAATGGAGAAATCGGATGATTTCCACGGTCTCTTCACCTTCAAGCCTTTGGAAAAAGGTTACGGTGTTACCATCGGCAATGCGTTGAGAAGAATTTTGTTGTCTTCATTAGAAGGATATGCGATCACTGGAATTAAAATCCCAGGCGTTTTGCATGAGTTCTCTACGATCGAAGGTGTTGTAGAAGATGTGGCTGAAATTATTTTGAACTTGAAACAAGTTCGATTCAGAAAGATTGGTGAGACCAACGAATCTAAAGTTGTTGTTAACATCAAGAAGCAAAAGCAATTCAAAGCTGGCGATATCGCTAAGTTCACTTCTGGATTTGAAATCCTGAATGCTGATCACGTGATCTGTAATTTGGATGAGTCAGCTCATTTCGAAGTTGAACTTTCAATTGAAAAAGGTCGTGGCTATTTGCCTGCAGAAGAGAATAAACCGAACGAACAAGTTTTTGGATTTATTCCGATCGATGCAATTTTCACTCCAGTGAAAAATGTAAAGTACAGCGTTGAGAATACTCGCGTTGAGCAAAAGACTGACTACGAAAAATTGATGGTTGAAATCGAAACTGACGGATCGATTCACCCTGAAGAAGCCTTGGAAGGAGCTGCTTTCATTTTGATTCAACATTTCCGCTTATTCTCTGATAAATCTATCGAGTTGGAAACAACTAAGGATAGCGAAGTAGAGCAAGTTGATGAAGAAATGTTGCACATGCGCAAGTTGTTGAAGACACAATTGCATGACTTAGACTTGTCTGTACGTGCGTACAACTGCTTAAAGGCTGCCGATGTAAAAACATTGGGAGACTTAGTTCAGTTGGATATATCAGACATGATGAAGTTCAGGAACTTCGGTAAGAAGTCCTTGGCAGAATTAGAACAATTAGTATCTGAGAAAAACCTCACTTTTGGGATGGATCTCGGTAAATATAAACTGGACGAAGACTAATGAGACACGGTAAAAAAGTAAACCACTTAGGAAGAACATCGGCTCATCGCCATGCATTACTTTCTAACATGGCTTCTTCGTTGATTCTTAACAAAAGAATCACGACAACAGTAACGAAAGCAAAAGAGCTTAGAAAATATGTTGAGCCATTGATCACGAAGGCAAAAACAGATTCTACACATTCACGCAGGGTGGTATTTTCCTACTTGCAGAACAAAGAATCAGTTACAACTTTGTTTGGCGAAGTAGCAGGTCGTACCTCTGATAGAAAAGGTGGTTACACTCGTATTATAAAATTGAGCGATCCTCGCTTAGGTGATGCTGCTGATATGTGCCTGATGGAGCTGGTTGACTTCAACGATTTGTATAAGAAAGAAGGATCGGCTAAGAAAACAAAAACTCGAAGAGGTCGCAAAGGCAAGAAAGAAGAGGGCGCTGAAGTTGAAGCAGCTGCTGACTCAACCGAAGAAAAGCCAAAGAAGGCCGCTAAAAAGGCGACAAAGAAGAAAGACTAATTTTAGATTATAACTTATAAAAAAAGGGACTGAACTTTGTTCGGTCCCTTTTCTATTTTAGGCTTTCTCAAAAAAAATTGCCAGCTGACTTTTGGTTGATACAATTTATTTCGGTTTGGATCGAGGTGCCGTTTTAGGGGGTTTGGTATGATAAGCTGCCCTTGCCTGTTTTTTCTGGATTTTTGCCTTTTTCTTGTTTGACAATTTCTTGTCTTTTTTTCCACTTTTCGTCTTGCGGTTGGTTTCATGAACTAGCCTTTGCTCCGGGGTAAGTCCAGCAGCCTCGTCTTTCGTCAGCTTTTTTGTCTTTATTTCTTTGCTCCGGCCTTGCCCGTAGCTTCCTGCAATCGTTGCCAACACTAAACTGATAACGATAAATAGTTTTTTCATATTGATAGCGCAATTGAACTCCAATTTAGCCAAAATCTGACGCCCATTTTGAGACGGTTTTTTGGGATAACCTACACTGTATTCTTTTTTACAAAAGAGCTATTCAATTTAAAAGAGTGGAGTATTTTTGTAAAACTAATCTTAGCATGAGCGACAAAGCGTATTTACTTCTGGCAGACGGCTTTCTGATGGAAGGCAGGGCCATAGGCAAAAGGGGTACATCAGGAGGCGAAATTTGCTTTAACACCGGAATGACGGGGTACCAGGAAATTTATACCGATCCTTCCTACTACGGGCAAATCATTGTGAATACAACCGCTCACATCGGCAACTACGGTACGATAGACGAAGAGCAAGAATCGGGGCATCCACAAATTGCCGGCATTGTTGTAAATGAATTCTCCTCAGATTTCAGCCGGAAAGCTTCTAAGCAAAGTTTGCATGCATACCTGGAAAAAAATAATATCGTCGGAATTACGGACTTAGATACTCGGAAATTGGTGCGTCATATTCGCAGTAAAGGTGCTATGAATGCGATCATTTCTTCGGAACATTCTCCTGAGCAGTTGAAAGAAGAGTTAAAAAAGGTTCCATCAATGGATGGTCTTGAGTTGTCATCAATTGTAAGTACTAAGAAAAGTTATTTCGTAGGCAATCCTCAGGCTGTCATGAAAGTAGCAGCTTTGGATTTTGGGATTAAGACAAACATCCTTCGCAACCTTGCTGCTCGCGGTTGTTACATTCAGATTTTTCCTGCTAAGGCTACAATAAAAGAAATGGAAGCATGGTCACCCGATGGATATTTCTTGTCCAATGGTCCAGGTGATCCCTCTGTAATGGATTACGCCATTAAGACTGTAAGAGATATTTTAGAAACGGATAAGCCAGTGTTTGGCATTTGCCTTGGGCACCAGTTGCTGGCATTGGCTTGCGGACTTTCTACTTACAAAATGCACCATGGTCACCGCGGACTAAATCATCCTGTCAAAAATTTAATTTCTGGACTAGGTGAAATGACGTCACAAAATCATGGCTTCGGAGTGAATGAAAAAGACGTTCAGAAAAATCCTGATGTGGAAGTGACACACATGCATTTGAATGACAACACGATCATGGGCATTCGATTAAAAAGTAAAAAAGCTTTCTCCGTTCAATATCACCCAGAGGCTTCACCAGGTCCGCATGATTCAAGATATTTATTTGATCAGTTCGTAGAAATGATCAAAGTAGATCAGAAAGAATTAGTTAATCGTTAGTCGAAATTTAGACCGCTCCAATTTTGAGATTTAAGAGCTCAAATGATGAGTGAAAACCAACTTTCTAACTAAGGAATCCAGCGAATTCGTTACTATATTCACAGCCTCTTAAAAAAAGTATTAAACAAACCTCAAACCTAATTTTAACCCCAATTCTAAATCTTAAATCAATATGAGTTTAATTGAAAGTGTTTATGCCCGTCAGATTCTAGATAGCCGTGGCAACCCGACAGTAGAAGTAGATGTTTTTACTGAGAATGGAGGCTTTGGTCGTGCTGCAGTTCCTTCTGGTGCATCAACTGGTACTCACGAAGCGGTTGAGCTGCGCGATAATGATAAGAAGACCTATATGGGTAAGGGTGTGTTGAAAGCTGTAGAGAATGTGAATACCAAAATAGCTGCCGAAGTTGTTGGTCTATCAGTATTTGATCAAACCTTGATTGATAAAGTGATGATTGAATTAGATGGCACACCAAACAAAGCAAAGCTTGGAGCAAATGCAATTCTTGGAACATCATTAGCCGTAGCGAAAGCAGCTGCTCAGGAGTCTGGACAGTCATTGTATCGTTACATCGGTGGTGTTAATGCCAACACATTGCCCGTGCCAATGATGAATATTTTAAATGGAGGAAGTCATGCTGATAATTCTATCGATTTTCAGGAATTCATGGTGATGCCTATCGGTGCAGATACATTTTCTGAAGCACTTCGTATGGGAGCTGAAGTTTTTCATACATTAAAAAAAGTTCTTCACGATCAAGGTCTTTCTACCAACGTAGGAGACGAAGGCGGTTTTGCTCCTAATATTAAATCTAATGAAGAGGCTATCGAAATAGTTTTGAAAGCGATTGAGAAGGCAGGTTACAAGCCCGGCTCTGAAATTATGATTGCACTTGATCCGGCTGCGTCAGAATTTTATGACAGCAAGACTAAGACTTACCACTTCAAGAAATCTTCTGGAAAGAAATTGAAACCGTTGGAGATGGCTGAGTATTGGACTAATTGGTCGAAGAAATATCCGATTATCTCAATTGAAGATGGATTGGCGGAAGATGACTGGGCTGGTTGGAAAGCACTAACTGACAACATTGGCAGCAAAGTTCAGTTGGTGGGTGATGATTTGTTTGTGACTAACGTAAAACGTTTGCAACAAGGAATTGACAAAGGTGTTGCGAATGCGATTTTAGTAAAAGTGAATCAGATCGGATCATTGACTGAAACAATTGATGCGGTGAATCTTGCTAAGCGTAATTCTTATAAGAGCATTATGTCACACCGCTCCGGTGAGACTGAAGATAGTACTATTGCTGATTTGGCTGTTGCATTGAATACTGGTCAAATCAAAACCGGTTCGGCTTCACGCTCTGATCGTATGGCGAAGTACAATCAACTTCTTCGTATTGAAGAGGAACTTGGCGAAGTGGCTTATTTCCCAGGTAAAAAATTATAAGATATGGCGAAAGCAAAGCTTGACTCAATCGACAGGAAGATACTTGAACTTCTTCAGGCCAATTCCAATATTACCAATGCGCAGTTAGCCCAAGAAATTGGGCTATCACCAGCACCCACACTTGAGCGCGTTAAAAAATTGGAAACACAAGACGTGATTAAAAGTTATCATGCCGTTGTGGACATGGCTAGTGTTGGTCTTGGCGTTTGCACTTTTGTTACAGTGTCATTGAAAGGCCACAACAAAGACAATATTGAGAAGTTCATTAAAGCAATTGGTAAAATTCCTGAAGTGGTGGAGTGCCATCACGTAACGGGTCAGGCCGATTTTATTTTGAAAGTGGTGGCAACGGACATTCCGGCCTATCAAAATCTGATGCTTGAGAAAGTTACGAACATCGAAGTAGTCGACAATATGCAATCGACTGTGATCTTATCTACATTTAAAGATAGCCGCGTACTTCCGATACCATGATCGAGGCATCAGAAAAATCATTAGTGCTCAATGGCAGTCAAGTGATTCAAAAAATCAGGAGGATTGCCTATGAGATTTATGAAAATAATTTTTCTGAAAAATCAATTGTTCTCGCGGGAATTGACGGTCAAGGCGATGCTCTTGCTAAAATTCTTGAAAAGGAATTGAAATCAATTTCTCCTTTAGCTGTTGTATTGGTTAAAGTTTCATTAGACAAACTTGCGCCTGTGCAAAGTGAGGTGACAATCGATGTTTCCTCTAAAGAGATAAAAAAGAAATGTATTGTGCTGATTGATGATGTGCTAAACACGGGGCGCACACTGGCTTATTCACTGAAGCCTTTTACAACTTTGGAGATAAAAAAAATTGAAGTAGCGGTGTTAGTGAATCGCAGTCATACGCTATTTCCAATTGTGCCCACCTATTCGGGTTATGAATTAGCAACAACACTTACTGATCACGTGGAAGTAAAATTGGGCAAGGATGCCTCTGTTTACCTCCGATAATTGGTTAGAAATTAAATCAAGAGAGTAATTTTATTTTAGACCTGAAATTTTGAATCCAACCCTGAATCAAAATGTCTACTGCTAAAAAATCGGAGCTGAAGAAAGTGACAACTCACCAACTGCAGGAAATGAAAAACCGCGGTGAGAAAATCGCTATGCTTACAGCTTATGATTACAGCATGGCAAGAATCATAGATGGAGCTGGCATTGATATCATTCTAGTGGGCGATTCCGCCTCAAATGTTATGGCAGGAAATGAGACCACATTGCCCATCACGCTCGATCAAATGATCTATCATGCAAGCTCTGTAGTGAAGGCTGTTAAACGCGCCCTGGTTGTGGTAGATATCCCGTTTGGATATTATCAGGGAAGCTCAGGAGAAGCGCTTCGATCATCCATTAGGATCATGAAAGAATCTGGCGCCCATGCGGTGAAGTTGGAAGGTGGAAGTGAAGTAAAAGATTCGGTATTAAGAATTTTAAGTGCAGGTGTGCCTGTGATGGGGCACTTGGGTTTGACACCACAGTCAATTTATAAATTCGGAACGTATACCGTTCGCGCAAAAGAAGAAGCCGAGGCCAATAAGCTTTTGGAAGATGCACAGCTCTTGCAAGAGTCAGGATGTTTCGGATTAGTTTTAGAAAAGATACCCGCAGCTCTTGCAAAAAAAGTATCTTCAAAATTGAGCATTCCTGTAATCGGGATTGGAGCTGGTCCTGATGTGGATGGGCAGGTTTTAGTGATGCAGGATATGCTTGGTATTACAAAAGATTTCAAACCTAGGTTCTTGCGAAGATATGCGGATTTAAATACAGTGATTACATCCGCTGTAAACAAATATGTCGAGGATGTGAAGGCTAAAGAATTTCCAAGTCAGGAAGAAAAGTATTGAAAAAATAGAGTTAAGCAGAAATGCTTTCCACCACCTTCACAGGAAGGCGCACAGTGAACTCGCTCCCTTCTCCTTGTTCACTCTTCAGTGAAATATCACCTTGTAGCCGATCGATTAGCGTTTTTACAATTGCTAGTCCAAGTCCGTTTGAACTTTCACCGGCCGTAGGGCGAGCACTTAACTTTTTAAAACGTTGATAGAGTAATGTCTTATCATCTTCCGAAAATCCGGGACCATTGTCTTTTACAGTAAGGGTCAAAAACCCATTAAGGACTGTTGCATTGACGTTTACTTTTGCACCATTCTGCGAAAACTTAATTGCATTTGAGACAAGATTATCAACAATACGGCTGAGGTAACCTGGATTAGTTTTTATTTGTTTATCCAAATCATGATCTAATTGCAGATCAATTTTTTTGCTGATTGATAAATACTGATAAAAGGCAATGCGCTCCTCAAGCAATTGACCTGCCATGAACACCGTGGCTTTTAACTCTTCATTTCCTGTTTGCAATGCGTTAACGTCAAGTAGATCGACAATTAAATCAAAGTTAGATTGAGTGACATCTTTCAAAAGCCGTAGGTATTCTTCTTGAGAAGGCAGCAGTTGCCCTTCCGAGCGGAGTAAGTCAGCAAGCCCAATAATGCGAGCCAGTGGCGATTTCAAATCATGCGCAACGATATTCATGAGCATATCTTTCTCGTGATTAAGATCGCCTAGTTTCTGATTTTGTGTCGAGAGGTCCGCATTTCTCTTTTCGATTTGCTTTCGTTGAAGCTCAATGAATTTGTTCTGTGCTCTAAGCATCAAGTTGGCCTGTCTTCGCTTGTGACTATAATACAAAGCGACACCGGTAGAACTAATAGCAAAAAGTAAAACGACGAAAAGTAAGAGATTTTGGTTTCGTTGCCTATCAATCACAACGGACTGGTGGGCTTCATTTAATTTCAAGAGCTCATTTTCTTTTTCTTTCTTCTCAATTTCCAATTGAAAATGCAAGCGGTCTACCTGCCTGGCGAGATCAAGATCTTTTATTGAATCGTTAAGGACGAGGTACTGATTCATATAATGTACTGCATCTTGTTTGTTTTGGTTGGCCTCAGCTAATTTCCATAACAAATGGAATGCATCCATTTGTCCTTGCAAATCTTTAATCTCAATGGCCAGTTTTAAGGAAGACTTAAAATATACTTCTGCTTCTTTTAGCTTTCCTTTTTGAAGTTTTATCTTACCTAAGATGAGCATTGTCTCTGGCTGAATGCGCGTGTATTGTGATTTGCTGATCACTTTAGCTCCAGCTTCTGCTGCTTTCTCTGCATCGTTGAGGCGCCCCAACTCGATGTAATTTTTGGCTTGGAGCATTTTTATCTCCGATCGATTGATCTCATCATTATTGATTTGACCTATAGAGTCAGCTTTTAAAAGAGAAAGATTAGATTTTTCAAACTCCTTTCGCTCATAGTAAAGACGACTTAACATCATGAGTGCAGACATGATGTCTCGCTTGTTGTGCAATTGAAGTCGAAGCTGATATGCTTCAAGATAATTTTTCTCCGATTGAACATAATCTTTTTGCGAACGCTGCAACGTTCCAAGACTCTGCAATGTGTAAGCGAGACCCGAATTGTCTCCAATCTTTTTAAAGATGTTATATGACTTAGTAAAATAGTCATACGCCTTGGCCAATATTCCCTGTTCAAAAAACAATCGACCCAAGTTATTGTTAGCATGAGCGATCTGAGTAGAATCCTTTTGACGAGTGCTTACTTCTAAAGCTTGAGTAAAAAAATCGTATGCATTTAGGCGCTCTCCTTTGTAATTATACGCAACACCCACATAATTGAGAGATCTGGCTTGGTCTGTTTGCAAGTGCAATGCGTCGGCCAAAGTGTAGGCTTGCTGACCGTAAATAATTGTGCTGTCTGGGTACGCAAAACGAAACTCCCATGCGAGATTCGTTAAAAGATCGTATCGATTTCGGAGAGAGGGCTGCTTGAGTTTATTTTTCAGGCTATCAATTCTTTGCATGTTTTGACCAACCAACAAGGAAGGGATAACCAACAATAAAAATGATCCGAGTAATTTATTCATTCCTCAGCCAGAATTAACGCCATTCACAAAGATAATAAGCTAAACGTAATAGTTTAGCTTGCGAAAAAATCAATTCTTCTCGACAAAATTCATGTCTCGAGAGAACGTTTCGTCAACGAGAGTAACGGCCACTAAGGCGATGACAAATGTTAGGAAACCAACCCAAAGCGCACCTTCGATTACACTTGTTTCGGCCCTCATAAATTTGAATAGCATGGTCAAAGGAGCTACTGTACCGCGAATGAAGTTGGGTACTGTGGTAGCTACTGTAGACCGTAAGTTGGTACCAAACTGTTCGGCAGCAATAGTTATAAAAATTGCCCAATAACCGACACCAATGCCCAACAAGAAGCAGTTAAAATAAAAATGATTTGAGGAAATCGATCCGGAATAGAGGTAGACCAAAACAAAAACAACAGTGAGAAAAATATAGAGTATCACTACCTTTTTCCGACTTTTCATGAGTTGACTTAACAGCCCACTAGAAAGATCTCCAACAGTTAATCCAATGTAACTCCACATTACAGCATCTCCAGATGAAATCTTTTCTGATATACCAAGCGCGTTGGCAATTTCAGGGGCGGCAAAAATGAGAATGCCGATGACATACCAGATGGGTGTGCCGATAAAAATGCAACCAAGGAAACGCAGTAATCTTTCTTTTTTTGTGAATAGCATAAAAAAGTTGCCGCGTTGCACCTGCTCTTCTTTTACTTTCAAGAAAATGCTGGATTCAAAAACGCTGATCCTGGCAATCAATAGGAGTAAACCTAAACCACCACCTATAAAAAAAGCGGTGCGCCAGTCATCACCTGAAAGTCTTACAACGAAATTGGCAACAACGGCACCAAATAAACCAATGGTAGCAACAAGCGTTGTTCCATAACCTCTCAATCTTGTTGGAAGGGATTCCGATACTAATGTGATTCCAGCACCAAGTTCTCCGGCTAATCCAATGCCCGCGATGAAGCGTAGCACAGCATATTGATGAACATCGGTTACAAATCCATTAGCAATATTAGATACTGAGTAAAGTAAAATTGATCCAAACAAAACTGAAAGCCTTCCTTTTCTATCGCCCATTATACCCCAGATAATTCCTCCTACAAGAAGTCCAGTCATTTGTATTTGCAAAAGAAATTCTCCTTCACTAAGTAATGCGCTTTCGGGAACACCGAGAGCTAATAAACTAGGCTTTCGTACAATGCTGAAGAGCAGCAAATCGTAGATGTCAACAAAATAGCCGAGGGCCGCAACAATTACGGGGATAGTGAAAAGAGGTCTGAAACTTTTGTCTTCCA
>DASYTA010000481.1:0-12703 GCA_036002745.1 Cyclobacteriaceae bacterium
TACTATTGTAATTTTTCTATGGGGCAATCTATCTTAATAAACAAGGTCACCACCAATGCAAGTGGAAATTTTGATGCCTCTACATTATCTCTTGGCGATTTTGGTTTAACCGTTGGATACCGGCGCTCCATGAGTGAACGAATCTATTTAGCAACAGAGCTTAAAGGATACTACGCCTCTAAACTTGACGATAAAAATATAGCTCTTGTATTTTTAGCCGGTTATCGGTTTTAGTTCTGCAACTAAAATCAATTTCAATCATCACTATCTATTTGGCTCATTAGTTGGCACGTTGGCTGTTTTTGCCGGATTGAGATACATCTTATATCGCAATTGCAACACGTTGTCTGTTCTAATGAAGGCGCCATCAATTTCGTCTCTCGAGGACTGTAGTGTGTAGCTCACATCGAACCGATGCTTATAGTTTAGTCGGTATCCTACACCAAGACGAGCGCGCCTGCGATTAGCAAAGCGCTCATTCACTTGCTGATCGATCACAAAAAATTCTTCATAGTCGCCAAAGAGATACCAAAGTTTGTCAGTATACAAGTTGGGCCCATTAATGGAAAAGTAAACTTCGCCGCGCAGTCGTGTTCGATTGCTGGTTTCCCAATCCGCCGCTTCAACTTCGCGAAATGAACGTACTTGGTATCGCAACAAGATTCGTGTATCCAAGCGTTTGTTCTGACTAATATGAAATCGCACTCCCGACAGCGGTGAAATCTCAAACGAATTCATTCCTTCTTTTTGGAGGGTATAGGCGATCGGAACCTCAAAAAGAAAATCTAGATTTCTCGAAATTATGTATTCAAAATTAGGAGAGATCGCAACGCTTCGCCATTTGTCATTATTGCTGACTACCGTTTGATACGTAGTGGTGTTCTCGATCAGATAGCGGTTAGCAAAAGGATAAGATAGTTGAAAATCAAACCATAGTTGCTCGTGCTGCTGTGCAATGCTTGTATAAGAACACAGCAAAAGAATATTTAATACACAAAGTTTGCGAACATGTATCAGGGCAATGGTTTTATTTTTGGTTTGCACATTCGCATCATATCAAATCAAGAATTATTGATTTATCACAAACCAAATCGGTATTGGAGCATCGTGATGGTCTGCGTGCGCGATCCAAGAAAGCCATACTCAAACCGAAAAATCCAGTGTTTGTTGTGTTGGTATTGCGTACCGATAATAAAGTTCCACATGTCTTTCGGGCGTTTGTCCAAAGCATATTGCACCGATGCATGCTGCTCATCATTAAGTGCTGCATCCAAACCGTTGAGAAAGTTACCCGCTGTAGCCAGCGCTTTGTTGGCCACATCATACTTGGCCACATTAACAGGATTTTTTTGTTCAATGGGAGTAAGACCATTCCACCAACCATCAACTTGTTGTTGGCTGGCATCTACTTTTGCAATTCCATCATTCACTTTTTGTTGGAGTCCATTCGTATCGATTAAATCATTCAAGTTAATGGAGCCTGAAGTTCCAGAATTCAAATGCAAGCGGAAGCCTCCTGCCCAAAGAGCAATATTTCTTTCGGGAGCCTTAAAAATTCTGAATGTTTTACCAAACCGTGGGCCAAAAATAAAAGCGAATGCCGGCTTTTCTAATTCAGGAATATCATTCCAGGTAAAATTCATATCGAGTGCCATCCATCCTCCACCCACGCCAATAGTTGGCGTCACACCAAGACCAAATGTAGTGGCATTAAAATTGGCTTTGGTGTTCAGGTTAATGATGTTGTTCCAACCTCCACTCCCATCCGGAGCATAAATACCAAAATCAACATTAGTGCTCGGACTGGATTTGGCGAAAATGGCATACACATTCAAGAAAGGAAGAAGCCAAACATCCGGACGAATGTTCAAACCTTTAGCTTCCGAAGTCGCATTGTTAAATCGAATCACTTGATCCATATTTTGCATTGGATTATGATTAAAACCTACTTGAAGGTTATTAATTACTAAATCTGATTTTTGCCAGAGATAATTTACGCCAATGCCCGCTGAATAGGGTAAGCTAAATCCTTTCTTGGTTGCTTGCTTTCCAAGAATTGGTAGTATGTACGGATACTCCGCACTTTTCAAACTGTCAATTCTTTGTTGGTTCTTCTTTCCAACTTCTTTATTGGAATAGACCTGTGTGAATGACACTTGTGGTGCCAAAATAACAAAGCCAATTAACAGGATTCGAAAAGCGGATGATAGAAATCTCATTGTGTAGTTTTTAATTATTACGAGTCAGATATGAAAATAACAATCCTAAAGGTATTTCGAAAATAGAATACCGTGGAATGAAATCTTTATTTATTTAAAACAGCAGGAGGTTCAACCGAAGTGCGATGATTCTTGCCAGATTTAACGGTTAAATAACTCGTATTAACTTCTTTGTAGAACAATAAAATAGGACATTGTCTATTAGTAAGTTGGCCATAATTAACCTAAACATAACATTCTTAAACATTCCGCTTACTGATCTTTAAGGCTAATCGCTGCATCTACAATTCTGTCCTATGATTATTGTTCAACTCGCCATTCTCCTGATCTGCATTTTCATTGGTGCGCGCATGTCTGGCATCGGCCTTGGCGTGATGGGCATGATCGGTTTGCTTATCCTCATGTTTGTGTTCGATATGCAGCCTGCTGATCCTCCGCTTGAGGTGATGTTGATTATTCTAAGTGTAGTTACTGCTGCTGCTGCTCTTCAAGCAGCTGGTGGAATGGATTACCTTGTAACTGTAGCAGGGAAAATTTTACGGAGCAATCCAAAGCAAATTACTTTTCTCGGTCCGCTGATCACTTACGCCTTTGTTTTGTTTGCCGGCACGGCTCACATTTCATACTCCATCATGCCGATTATTGCTGAAGTCGCGATCAAAAATAAAATAAGACCTGAGCGTGCGATGAGCATGAGTGTAACTGCTTCGCACATGGCCATCACTGCGAGTCCAGTTTCTGCTGCAGCCGCAGCATTACTTACGGTACTCGGTCCATCAGGAATACAACTAGCCGATATATTAATAGTGTGTATACCTTCTACCTTGATCGGTGTGATCGTTGGAATTCTTTTTGTGTGGAAGCGTGGAAAAGAATTAAGCGATGATCCTGAATTTCAAGAACGTATGAAGGATCCCAACTTCGTGAAAAATCTTGAAGGCGCTGAGAAACAAGAAACGGTTGCCATTGCACCCGGTGCAATTAAATCAGTTATCATTTTTGGTTTGGCTGTAGTTGCAGTAGTAGTGTTAGGATCATTCCCTCAGTTGTTACCTTCCTTTAGTAACAAACCTGGTTTCACACCTGGCTTTGCGGTGAACGATGCAGGAAATGTGATGATGCCCTCAATGATTATGATGATCATGCTTGCCGCTGCAGGTCTTATTATTTTGTTTGCCAACACTACCGCAGCTAAAGTAACGAAAGCGAGTTTATTCGCTTCAGCAGGTCAAGCCACCATTGCTGTATTTGGCGTGGTGTGGATGAGCAGCACCTTCATGAACCACAACTTCGCAGTAATTCAAAAGACGTTGGGTGATGTTGTCTCTTCTTACCCCTGGTCGTTTGCTGTGGCGTTGTTTTTATTAAGTATGTTGCTCTACAGTCAAGCGTCTACTGCAAAAGCATTAATGCCATTAGGTTTATCGCTTGGACTCCCTCCTGCCTATTTGATTGGAATATTCCCTGCTTGTAACGGTCACTTCTTTATCCCTGGTTATCCCACTCTACTGACTGCCATTCAATTCGACCGCACCGGCACTACACGGATCGGTAAGTATGTACTCAACCATAGCTTTATGCTCCCCGGAATCATCACTGCTGCTGCTTCGGTCTTGGCAGGGTTGGCTTTGCAGCAAATTCTTTTGTAATCACTCAAATAATTCTACTCCGTTTTAAAAATAAAAACACAATTCACAATCACCAACCAAAATACAACAACATGAAAAAGTTACTTTCAATTTTAGTGGTCCTAGTCTTGGCGACACAAATTCAGGCGCAACAATTGCCTCGAGTGATAATCCTGGCAACAGGAGGAACCATTGCTGGAGCTGGCGCATCGGCAGATAGAGCTGGTTACACCGCAGGAAAAATTCCGATTGATGATCTTATCGGCACTATTCCATCTGTTAAAAAAATTGCAACTATCAGTGGTGAGCAAGTGGCATCTGTTGGTAGCCAGGATATGACCATTGACATTTGGAAAAAATTAGCAATTCGCATCAATGAAATTTTTGCAAAGAATGAAGCAGATGCAATTGTTGTAACTCACGGCACAGACACACAAGAAGAGACAGCATACTTTCTTGATCTTGTAATTCCTTCCGACAAGCCCGTCGTGCTTACAGGCTCCATGCGTCCAGCAACTGCGATCAGTGCCGACGGACCAAAAAATTTATATGATGCGATTACTGTTGCCATTAATCCTAAAACAAAAGGCAGAGGAGTATTAGTTAGCTTCAATGAAGGCATTTACGATGCACGTGAAGTAATGAAGATGAGCACTACAAAAACAAATGCATTTGGCTCGCCTAATACTGGTGCCGTTGGCCAGGCGTACGATGGCAGAGTAGAATATTATTTATCATCCGATCGTGAGAGAAATCCGAAAAAGCCAATTGTATTAACTCAGGATACAAAATTACCAAGAGTAGATATTGTTTACATGTATGCCGATGCACCTTCTGATCAAATTGATTTATTGGTAAGCAAAAAAGTTGACGGTATTGTAATTGCCGGTGTAGGTAATGGCAACTTCAACAAAGCATTTACGGAAGGCGTGAAGAAGGCAGTGGCCGCAGGTATTATCGTATGTCGCGCTAGCCGCACTCCTTCAGGCAGAGTAGTGCTTCATGATGAAATCAATGATGATGAATTAGGCACCATCGTTTCTGATGACCTTACCGCTCAGAAAGCAAGAATTTTATTAATGCTTGCCCTTACCAGAACAAAAGATAAAAAACAACTTCAGGAAATTTTCTTCACTTATTAATTTCTGAACAGAGATGAAAAAATTAAGTTCAATCCAACTACTGGCTTTTCTGATAATCGTCGGCGTTTCTCATACTCAAGCACAGCAAACCCGCACTGAAAAAGATTTGCTCGGTGAAAAACAAATTCCAGCTGATGCGTACTACGGAGTGCAAACTCTTCGTGCGCTTGAGAATTTTCAGATCAGCGGAGTAAAAACAAATTTTTATCCTGATTATGTAAAAGCATACGCCATTGTAAAACTGGCTGCTGCCCGCGCTAACACCGAAGTTGGCCGAATGAAAAAAGAAAGGATGGACGCCATTGAGAAAGCGTGCCAGGCGGTGATCGATGGAAAGTATCACGATCAGTTTCTAACTGATCTTTATCAAGGTGGTGCTGGTACCTCGGCGAATATGAATGCCAATGAGGTGCTAGCCAACATCGCGCTGGAAATGAGTGGTCACAAAAAAGGAGAGTATCAATTCATTGAACCACATGATGATCTCAACATGGGACAATCAACTAACGATGTGTACCCGACTGCCATTCACATCGCTTTGATATTGCATAATGACAAAGTGGTGAAAGAAGCTGAGTTGCTAGCACAAGCTTTTCATAAAAAAGGAGAAGAATTTAAAAACCTGGTCAAGATGGGTCGTACAGAAGGTCAGGATGCCGTGCCAATGACATTGGGACAAGAGTTTCATGCCTTTGGTGGCCAACTTGATGCAGCCATTGATGCGCTTCGGAAATCCGAGTCTTACTTGTATGAAGTGAATATGGGTGCAACAGCTATAGGCACAGGGCTAACTGCAACTCCCGGTTATTCAGAAAAATGTGTGGCGCAACTCGCGAAGATTACCGGGAAACCAATTGTAGGACCAAAAGATCTGATTGCTGCAACCAGCAGTATGCAAGGCTTTGTAATGTTTTCTTCCGCTTATAAAAATCTTGCTGTTACCCTTTCCAAAATCAGCAGTGATTTAATTTTCCTATGTTCAGGACCACGCAACGGAATTTTTGAAATCAACTTACCAGCACTTCAACCGGGCTCATCGATCATGCCGGGAAAAGTAAATCCTGTTATGCCAGAAGTGATGAACCAAGTGTGCTATAAAGTTATTGGTAATGATGCCACAGTTACTGTCGCATCACGTGATGGACTTTTGCAACTTAATGCTTATGAGCCTGTCGTTGCTGTTGCCATCATGGAATCACAAGCGCTCTTTTATAAACTGATGCCATTGTTCCGCAAACAATGTATCGATGGAATCACCGCTAATGAAAAAGTTCTAAAACATTATTTGGAAACTACAGTTGGTATTGTAACGGCTCTAAATCCTGTTCTCGGCTATGAAAAAACTACAGAGCTCGCGAAAGAGGCTCTTCAAAGTGGTAAGGGTATCCTTGAACTTATTCGCGAAAAGAAGTTGCTGACGGAAGACCAGATCAAGAAGTTGTTGGACCCTGTTGCCTTAACTGGGCAGAAATAGTAATGGCAGATTAATTAGTCGATTTTTTAAACGATACCATTATGAAATTATCAATGACTATAAAATGTCTTCTGTTGTTGTTCTTGTTCGCGCCGGCAATGCTACTGGCTCAGAAAACAGAGCGGCAAATGGGAGACACCACCTATTATAAAACTTTGATTCCGGAAACGAAGCAAACACTGCTCAAGAATGTGAGCATGATTGCCAACATGAATTTTGCTTTTCGAAATGAGTTTACAGATGGACAATACTCGGGAACGCGATTCAAGAATGAACAGTTTCGATTAGAATTCCGCGGACAGATTACAGATCATGTATACTTTCGTTTTCGCGATCGTTATACTCGGGCACAAACTTCTGAATCAGTTGACAACTTAAGCCGATCTACAGACATGGCTTTCATTCGTGTTGACGTGAGTAAGAAGTTCAGTTTCTCTGCCGGTAAAATGTGTGCCGACTGGGGCGGATGGGAATTTGATTGGAACCCGATTGATATATATGAGTACTCCGACATCGTTGAGTATGCAGATAATTTTCTTACGGGTGTTGGGTTTACTTACACTCCCAGCAAACAAAATCAATGGACCTTTCAAGTTCTGGATTCCAGAACAAAAACTTTCTCTGAATTGTACGGAGCAACTCAGCCGAATTTCACCGAGTCTAAAGCTCCACTGGCTTTTGTGTCAAACTGGCGCGGAGTTCTTTTCGATGGTAAAGTAAATACGATCTGGTCTTACTCATTATTTAATGAAGCACAAGACGTAAATGGCAAAGGTGCTAACATGAATTACATTGCGCTTGGTACTGAATTTTTGATTTCGCCAAAATTCAGACTCATTTATGATTTCAAATGGAGCGATGAACAACTGGACAGAACAGGAATTGTTAGCCAGGTGATTCCAGATAATCTTTATGCCTATTCAGTTGCCAAGACCCGTTATATCGGACATTGGTTGAACCTTCGTTATCGGGTAACCCCAAAAGTTGATCTCACCATGGTTGCGATGTTGGATATTGCTCAATGGAATAACAGTTTCAATGATCCATCAAATACTACTGGCGAAACACACATTCGTAATGCGTGGGGCTTCATTCCAGCTGTAGAATATTATCCTTGGAAAGATCTGAATATGAAGTTCTTTGTGAACTACATCGGCAGGGTGTATCAGTACTCCGATTATGCCAAACAGAGTTTTGGTGCAGTTGATAACACTAATGGTCGAATTACGATAGGTTTCATTTCACCACTTGGTATTTTCTGATTTGATGGTGTCTTTAACTTTACAATTAGAGTCGTAGAATATGGCTCGTGCAGTAGGATTACAAAAAGCGTTACCACTGGCTTGCTTGTCGGTGGTAATGTTCTTTTGGAGCGACTCATGTTGTCAGGAACAAAAGGATGTTATCCCCAGTGGCACAACAGGCGAAGAACTTGAGGTTGTCGATAGTAGTAAAGTTGAGACCAAATGGAAGGACAGGCGTTGGCGATTATTTCCCGGCAAATTCTCGACACTAAAATTAGGTGGAGGTTTTCTTTATGAATATGCTGGGTACATTCAAGATGACAACAGCAAAAGACAAATGGATTCAATCGGAAGTTCATTGCACTCTGTCTTTGCTGTTCGAGATTTTCGTATCGTAGCTGGTGGAAAATTTAAAACCAAAAGAGATATAAGTTGGAAAGCCGGATTCATGTACGATGGAGTAACCGATTCATGGTTAGTACGTGAGACGGGATTAATGTTTGGTGTGCCGGAGTTGTGGGGCAATATTTTTATTGGCCGAACGAAAGAAGGGTTTTCGTTAAACAAAGTAATGAATGGCTATGCTGGCTGGACGATGGAAAGACAAATGGGCATCGATGTAATTCCGATTCTTGCTGATGGTGTGAAGTGGCTTGGTTATTTGCCAAAGCAAAGGATACTATGGAATCTGGGAATATTCAATGATGTGTTTTCGAAAGGACAATCATTTTCCACTTACAAATGGCAATGGGTAGCAAGAATCGGCTGGCTTCCTATTTATTCAACTGAATCAAAAACAGTTCTACATGTTGGAATTAATTATCGTTACGGAGAACCTGAAGGCGGTGCAATACAAGTTCGCTCAAGACCAGAGGCAAATCCTGCTCCTCGCTTTATCGATACTGGAGAATTTCAATCCAATTACTCCAATCATTATGGAGGTGAAATGTATTATCGAACAGGGCCATGGTTGTTTGGAACAGAATTTTACGCCCACCGATTTAATTCTTTGACTGCAGGAGATCCTGTATTTGTAGGAGGTGACGTTGTTGCCAGCTATATTCTTACCGGTGAATCACGACCCTATCAAACATCAACCGGCATTTTTGGTTTTGTACCTGTAAAAAAACCAGTGTTCAAAGGTGGCCCAGGCGCGTGGGAAGTGTTGTGTCGCTACTCAACACTTGACCTTGATGGAGGTACATTGAAGGGTGGAAAATTTTGGAGAATCACTCCCATGGTCAACTGGTATCTTTCCAAAGATGTGCGCCTGGAGTTAGCTTATGGATACGGAATTTTGGATCGGTTCAATTTGAAAGGAGCTACACAATTTTTTCAAGCACGCATCCAGTTTACTCTTCTTTAAAATCGTTTGAGCTGACTATAACTCCCTAATTTTAAAGACAATAAACTTTAGTATACAGCAATCAAAAATTGACTGCCCGTCTACAGTTAACAGTTAAATAACGCTTATTAACGTGCTTGGCACTTAAGAAAGTAAGACCTTAGTAACTGCCAAAGAAATGGGCTTTGCCTTCTCGGCAAATTTAGCTAGTTTAAAAGACCTGAAGAGACAATTAAAATCATCAAAATGAAAAACATGAACTATAAAAATTACTTATTTCTGGGATTAGTTCTCCTCGCGAGCATTAATTCCTTTAGTCAGGGCTTGAAGGTAAGCGGATTTGGTGGCTATACCATTCAGGATAAGGTGTATGGGTATAACGGCGAGGTGATCATTAGAGATGGCGCTCACTTTGGAGGAATGTTAAGTTTCCAAAAATCAAACAACATGACTATCGACTTTACCTACCTACGACAGGAAACGACATTCAGTATTCAAAATTATTACGCTCTCGGTAACTCCGGCAATATTAAAGGAAGCGTGAATTATTATATGCTGGGCACTACTGGCAGCCCCGATTTTTCTGCTAAGGTATCTCCTTATGGCGGTGTGATGTTAGGCGCTGCGGTTTTTGCTCCTTCTGAAAAATATTCTTCTGAGACAAGATTTGCAGTAGGTGGAAAATTAGGCGTGATTTTACACGCCAATGATAAAGTCGGCATCTTCATTCAAACCCAATTGATGGTGCCAGTACAAGGTGTAGGCCTTGGTGTAGGCTGCGGTGGTGGTGGTTGCGGCTCGGGTGTATCAACATCTTCGAGTGCCACTCAACTTGGTTTTACCGGTGGTGTAGAAATTAAACTGAACAATTAATCAATAAATAAATCCATAGTGTTATGAACAGTAAAATTTACTCTTTGGCAACGGTGGTTCTGCTCACGGTGCTGTTTGGTTGCTATCCGGGCGGAGCAGAGTATGTTAATGAATATGACATCACATATTCTAACTACGATAATACTTACAATTTTGTAAGCAAAGGAACGTACTCTCTTCCGGATAAGATCATGAAAATTAAGGGGGATGTAATATCCGTTAACCCACAACCACCGGAATATGTTAAAGATATTTATGCTACTCCGATATTGGCTCAGATCGATGCAAACATGAGCAGTTTGGGTTGGACCAAAGTAGATGTGAATAGCAATCCAGATGTTCAGTTACTACCAGCAACATGGGAGTCGACAACAATTATTTATGGAGGATACTGGGGTGGTTACTGGTGCTGGTATTATCCTTACTACTGCACCGGTGGTGGATGGTATTATCCTTATGTTCCGGTAACAACTTACACCACAGGAACTCTTGTAATGAGCATGGTTGATCCCAATGCAGAAAGTACCGATAGTAACAGGCGCGTAGTATGGACAGGCGCAATTAACGGATTGCTGGCAGGAACCTATGACCCTTCACGCGTGAGCAAAGGAATCGATCAGGCGTTCAAACAATCTCCCTACCTCAAGACTAACTAAGACCTTATATTCTTGTGCATATGAAAAAATTATTCAATATCATTCTCGCAGTTGCAATTTTTGCCGCTGCACCTGCCATCGCTCAAAGTACTTTCTCCATTCAATATTCCATGGGCTTTGGTAATAACGATGTGAAATCATTTATCTCTTCGGCAAGTTTCCGCGGAGCAGCGTTAGAATATCGCTACCACATTGAACCTAAATTTGCTGTTGGAGCGGATATCGGTTGGAACACTTTCTATGAACGAAGGGCTTACGATACATATACAAGCGGAACGGTTTCTCTTTCAGGTGTTCAGTATCGCTACATCAATGCAATGCCTATTTATGCAGCATTTGATTATTATCTAAAGCCCGATGAAAAAGTAAATCCTTATATCGGTCTGGGTGTGGGCACGCTTTACACCAAAAGAAATACCGACATGAACCTTTACACAGTTGAAAACAGCGTTTGGGCTTTTGGACTAAGACCTGAAGTGGGTGTGCTGGTTAATGCAAATGAAGGGTTAGACATTCAGTTGGCTGGAAAATATAATTATGGATTTGAAGCAGGTGGGCTTCCTGCGCAATCTTATTTCACTTTTAATATCGGCCTGGTATTTAAAGGCCATTAGACCTTTTGAACAGCTTTGATTTCATGAAGGATTCAGGCAATGATGAATTTGATATTTTGAGATCAAGTTTTTTATTGCCTTTTTCTTTATGAAACTTAATAAAGCTTTTGCCGGTCTTGCTTTTCTTATCACAGTTAACCTCTACGGTCAAGACTCTCACTATTGGACTCAGCAATACGGTACCAAGTCCATGTTACTCAGTGGATCTGTCATCGGCGGTGTTGAAGACCTCGGTGCAGTATACTATAACCCAGCACGGCTTTCAGTAACTTCAGGTACGGCCTTCTTGTTAAGTGCCAATGTATATGAGTTAAATACCATCAAGATTGATGATGTCTTTGGGAATTCAAAAAACGCCTCCACTACCCAATTCAGAGGCGTGCCAACTTTAGCAGCTGGTACTTTCAAAATAAAAAAACTACCTAACCATTTTTTTGCTTACGCTTTTATCACGCGACAAAATTCGGATTACAATTTATCTTATTCGAATGAAGTCTACCAAGATGTGTTAGCCTCTTTGCCCGGAACCGAATATTTCGGAGCAGCCGTTAATATTCAGAGTTCATCATCACAACAATGGACCAGTGTCAGTTGGTCGTACGCGTTTAGTCCTAAGTTCAGCGTTGGTGTTACCACAAACTACTCCCTTAATAAACAGAGCAAAGGAAATACCATCGGGTTGCAGGCATTGTCGGAAAGTAACGAAGTTGCACTTTATCGATACACACGCAATTACTCTTATACAAACAATGGTTTGTTGTGGAAGATTGGAACATCAGCAACTTTAAAAAATTGGCTTCTTGGATTGACAATCACCACTCCATTAGTTTCTCTTGGGGGAAATGGATCGTATAAATTTGAAGAATTTTTTAGTCCGATTGCGGGTACTTCTACATTCCCTCCTACCTACAAGACTACTAACCAAACAGGCCTTGCGCTAAAATTCAAATCACCTTTGTCGATTGGGTTTGGTGTTACGCGCAGCATTGGGAAAAATAAAATTCATTTCAGCACGGAGTGGTTTAGCAGTATCTCAAAATATACCATGATGTCAACAGCTGATAAGTTGAGTCAAAGCAATCCTAATGACACAATAAAATTCACATTGGTTGACACCGAACGGAGCGTTTTGAATGCGGGTATTGGAGCTGAACTTTACATCAGCAAAAAAGTATCTGGCTTTGCCAGCTTCAGTACAGACTTCTCATCGATAACAGATGACCAAACAAGATTTGTTGAGCGCAAGCCAGAAGCCGGCGATGGTACATGGAGTTCGGATTTCTACCATGTTGGTGGTGGTTTCGTTCTCAACTTAAATGGTGCTGATATTACTTTGGGTGTGACACACACAGGAGCTAATCTTACAATCCCTCGACCATTTAATTTCCCTGACAATCCTTCTCAACCAATCTTCAGTACCAATGACGTTGCCAATGCGCGTTGGGATCGCTGGCGATTTGTATTTTCCTTCTCATTTCCTTTCTTGAAGAATTACACAAAGAAATTAA
>DASYTA010000482.1:0-3864 GCA_036002745.1 Cyclobacteriaceae bacterium
GTAACTCTCCCTCAAATGCCGGAGTTAAAACTTTGAATCCTGATTTTTCGAGCACTTCTCTGATCGGGCCGACCTCTGCGAGATCGATGCGGTCATGAACCAAATAAATTGACTTGCTACTGGTAGATTCTGCGGAGTTCCGATCTTGTGAATCAATCAACTCTTCGCGCATGATATTTTTGAAATCTTCCAGAGGATTTTGCAATATCTCCGCTCCCTCTTGCGCTTCAGTGTCTCGTCTTATTGTTTCGATAAATGCTTTCTGCCTGTCGCTTGCGTTCTTCAAGTTTTGCGCAATCCAAATCAAGCGTGAGAATTCTTCTTTTGTTTGACGTTTTGCTACTGCAGCCTCTGAAGCAATTTTGTTTTGGATGTCTACAATGGAACGATCCGCTCCTTCTGGAATTTCTCCATAAGCATTGCCAATCAAATGGATGGACATCGAACATTCATTCAAGTCCTTACGAACTTCCTTTTCGATTTCGTCTAACCGGGTAGGCAGTGTGTGGTTGGGCAGCACAATAAAACCGTGTCGTTGCAATTCGCGCTTGATGATATTTCGCTGCACCGATAAATCATGACCGGTCTCGGCAAGGTAAATGGTCTTTCTTTTGTAGATATTTTTAAGCTCTCCACTCTTAGCATCACCCGCTTTAAGGTTGATCAGTGATTCATGAATGTCATAAGCAAGATCGACCAGCTTCATCCAATATTGCTTCTCAGCCTCTTGGCTAAAGAAGTCTGCGTATTCTTTCATCTGGCCTGTCTCAGCGTCCAATTGATACATATCGTAACCAATTGAATCACGAAGCCTAGGAGGCTGCTCCTGCAATGTTAGCGGAGACTTCAACACTTTAAATACACGATTGACTGGAGAGCTTGAGGTATTCTTATAAAATGTCTCAACGAGATCAAGGCATCGGCCTGATTGAACAAAATCTTTGGTGAGCACAGCAACTAAAATAGACGCATTGTCCATCGCTGGAGCAGTGGCTGTATCGAATTCCGATTTGATAACGATTACCGGCTTTGTGCCCAGCACTTGAAAGAGCATAAGCTCCAAAAATTTCCTAAACTGGGTCACCCAACCCTGTTCGCTTTTCTTTTCGGTTTCGTTATCTTTTTCAGCAAAGGTGATGAGTACGTCAATGTCTGCCATAGCGAATTATGCTAATTGTTTTTTCTTCTCTGTTACATTATAAATCAGGCCCTGAGCCAAATCATGATGGCTCGCCAGTACAAAATAAAAATCAGCCAATTCTATTTTGAATAGAACTGAACGTTCGATTGCTTCCACTTCTGTTATTTTCGGAACTGAACCTTCCTGGAAAAGATCTCCAAAGACATCCTCTTTTTTGAGGCGGGTAATTTCTTCTTGATCTTTTTTCAGTTTCACTTCACCTGATGAAATAATCAAAATCGGTGTTTCGGTTGAATTGATCATTAGTTTTTCACGGGCGTTCAATGTAACAGGCATTATCTTATCCGATAAATCACTAAGCACTTTACCGCTAATCCTGTTAAAGGCTGGTAATTTTTTTATGAACATTACCATCTCGATATATAAGAAGAATCCATCGTCAAGACCATCCAACAACTGGTTATTCTCAATAGCAGAATCAAGAAATTTTTTATCGCGATAAGGAAGTCTTTCGGAAACAGTATAGTAGGCCTGTTTATCTTTATTATATACCACCCATGCCGTAGTTTCCTGAAGTAGCTTGTCGTTATTAAACATCTGGCTTACCAAGCCTCGGCTCACACGAAAACCATCGATGTAGGCAGTGGCATGAACAGCACAAGCTTTTGTCCAGCGATTATTAAAATTGAAATCCCGATTTAAAATATAGTTGATCGTTTGAATCGGATTATAGCTTTCTCGAGGAAAATATATTTGTAGTTTTTCCAGTTTATCACTCGTCTTGGAGTCGTCGAGCAACGGAATTAATTTCGGTTTCAAATCCTGGTCGACAAACAAATCCAAAAGCTCAAGCGCATACTGGATGCTGTCAGGTGTTCCTAATTCAATATTTTCTTTCACTAATTGAACAGATTCTGGATCATACAGAAGTGAAAGCAGCAGTGTTATGTGATCATAATTGTCCAGAATTTCTTCACGGAGTGCATCACGCAAAAAAAGATAAATCGGCTCTTCGGGTATTTCGTCTAATGCCGCAACATTCCACAATGTTTTACCCATCTCTGTATCCAATAGATCTTTAACCGCCAAGGCCTCGCGTCCTTTTGCCTGATAGTTAATAAAGCGAAGCGCATAGAGAATCTGTTTCACTATCCTCTTATCTGGGTAATCAATTTTTTTCCACAACAACTCTAAGCCTGCATTGCCACCAATGTGGCCCATGATTTGAATCAACTTGACCATTACCAAATCACTCTGACCGGATTTATGGAAGGCTGACTCAAGATGAATAAGAGCTTGCGGCCCAGCTTCTTTAAGTGCTGATGCCGCCATGTGCGAATACAATGGAGAGGATAGCATCTCAACCAGAACGTTCCAAGTTTCAGGTCTTTTTACTTTACGAGCTGTTAATATGGCTTCGCTTCTCACGCGAGGATCCTGATCTCTCATCAACTCAAGCAAAATAAAAATTGTCTTATTGTTGGTAAGCTTACGCATGAATTTGGCCGCAAGCATTCGATCAGTCTGTTTCACCGACTTGCTCAACTTCATCAGTTTATCGGGAGAAATAGATAAGAGGTCACTATCTTCAGCCAAGCCAGCAGCTTGACTAGCTAATCCTTTGATTTCGTCCTTTTGCTCTGGAACAATTCCTAACTCTTGGATTTTGTCTAACGCAAATTGTCTTACTCGTTTGATCTTGCTTTCAGAAAGTTGAACAATGGAGGATTCAAAAAGGGCTGGCTCTAACTTCTCCATCAACTTCAAGCCATAAATCACTTTACTCTCCGCATCACTTTTTACCTCCTTATCGAGCACGCTGTCCATCGTATATTCTTTCACAACGTCTTTTTCAACAGCCGCCTTGTTCTTCACCAGTGAGGATTGCAGCGTATCGCGGTATCCCTGATACATGCGATTGGCTACCAGATACCAAAGCCCCAGCACTCCAGCAGTAACTGCAGTGACTCCTAACAGATTACCTTCAAACTTGTTGATTAATACGATCGCACCCCCTGCTACAGTTGAAGCAAGGGCAAATACAAATCCTTCGATCTTTGTCTGAACATCAATCTTGATAGATTTATCAATTGGAACGTAGTAAAACTTAAAGATCGGTGTATCAAGTGCATCTCGAAGCATGTTAATAAACAACTTGCTCATCGCAATGGCAATAAAAAAGTACATAACGCTTGTCTTACCAGAAATTGCAGGGTCATATCCGAATACTGACCCAAGAGCAAATGCGGCTACAATAAATATCACAACAACAACAGGTGTTATAATCATTGCCACTCTCAATCCATAATCTTGGGCAATCCGATCAGTGACGAAGGTTGTGAACATAAAAGCCATGATAACAATAGTCATCTCAAAGTAACTAAGGAACACTGCAAGCCCATTACCAGAAAACTGCACCACCGACACGTTAAAGAAAGAGTAATCGACAAATCGAAGGGCAGTCAATGACACCACAATAAAAAGAGCCATCAATAGAATGTATCTGTTCGATATAAACTGACCTATAGAGAGTTTATGAATCTCAGATTCTGCAACGGCAGTCTTACCTTCACCCAAGTACCGCGTACTCAGGATAAAGAATATGACTGTATAAGCTATTATACTGAAAAGGGCTACCGTGTAAAGTGACCTAACATCAACACCAAATTGCAAAAGGATTGGAATGGTAAAAAAAGCGATCATCGAAGCAATGTCCGTACCCA
>DASYTA010000483.1:0-5033 GCA_036002745.1 Cyclobacteriaceae bacterium
TATCCGGGATTATTTTGAATCCAATTCCCAACTAAAAAATATCCTGATTGTTGGGCCTGGTAAGATGGGAGCACAGTTGGAAGGCAGCAAAGATTTCTCAAAACAGTTCATGCTTCGACATCATATTCCAACAGCAAAAGCAAGAACATTTTTTAGCCATCAAACCAAGGAAGCGCAACAGTACATCGAAAGTTTCGCGCCTCCAATTGTTTTAAAAGCAGACGGACTTGCTGCTGGGAAAGGTGTAGTCATTTCTAACTCGATCGTTGAAGCAAAAACTGAAATTCAAGAAATGCTGGAGGAAAAAAAATTTGGCGAAGCCAGTTCGAAAGTTTTAGTTGAAGAATTTTTGGATGGCATTGAGTTATCTGTTTTCGTTTTGACCGATGGTAAGGATTATGTGATTTTGCCTGAAGCCAAAGATTACAAACGAATTGGCGATCAGGATACCGGACCCAATACAGGTGGGATGGGCTCTGTTTCCCCAGTCCCTTTCGCCAATCAGTCTTTCATGAAAAAAGTTGAAGAGAAAGTTATTAAGCCAACCATCAATGGACTGAAGAAAGATAATATTCACTATCAGGGTTTCATTTTTATTGGGCTGATGAAAGTTAATGATGAACCTTATGTTATTGAGTATAACGCACGAATGGGTGATCCTGAAACTCAATCAGTGATAGCGAGGATCAAAAGTGATTTTGTTGAACTCTTAATCGCATGCGCTAAAGGCGAATTGAAAAATCACTCCATCGAAATTGACCCCGCGTTTGCAGTAACTGTTGTGATGGCCGCAGGTGGCTATCCTGAGAAATATGAAAAAGGAAAAGTTATTTCGGGATTAGATAATACGATCACTAAGGATTTCCATGCAGGAACAAAAATCAATGGTAACGAAATCTTAACGGATGGTGGGCGAGTGCTGGCCATTACAGGAAAAGGAAAGACGTTGAATGAGGCTATTAATGATAGCTACAATTCAGTTAAAAAGATCAGCTGGGAAAATTCCTATTATCGAAAGGATATAGGTCAGGACTTGTTAAAATTTTGATGGCAAGACAAGTGGATTGCTAAGACTCAAGGCTCATAACTTTAACTTGCCCAAGCCATACCTACACTGTAACTTTAAGTTTTTAACCTTATAACTCTTCAAATGGGCTGTGCGTGTGGTACGAAAAAGGACGGAAAGGTAAGCGGCTGTAAAAATAATGGAGCTTGCGGCACAGGAGGCTGTAATAAAATGAATGTGTTCGATTGGCTCAGCAACATGGACATGCCAGTTGAGGATAGGTTTGACGTTGTTGAAGTTCGTTTTAAAAATGGCCGCAAAGATTTTTATAGAAGACCTAAGAATTTAACGTTACATACTGGCGATGCCGTAGTTGTCGAAACACAGACCGGTCATCATGTTGGCTATATTGCAATGCAAGGAGAATTGGTTCGTTTGCAAATGCAAAAAAAGAAAGTTGCTAACGATGATGAGATCAAAAAAATTTATCGCATTGCACACACTAAGGACCTCGAAAAACACGAAGAGGTAAAAAATCGTGAACTGCCATCGCTTTATCGCGCTCGCGAAATCATACGTGACCAAAAGTTAAGTATGAAACTTTCGGATGTTGAATTCCAAGCCGACAATACAAAGGCCGTGTTTTTTTACTCTGCCGATGAGCGAGTGGATTTTCGTGAATTAATCAAAATACTCGCCGGCGAATTTAAAGTCCGTGTTGAAATGCGTCAAATCAGCTTGCGGCAAGAAGCCGGCCGACTTGGAGGCATTGGTGTTTGCGGTCGTGAGCTTTGTTGCTCCACTTGGTTAAGCGACTTTAAAAATGTTGCTACTAGTGCTGCTCGATATCAAAATCTTTCTCTTAATCCTAGCAAACTTTCTGGTCAATGTGGAAGACTCAAGTGCTGTCTCAACTATGAGTTAGAAACATACATGGAGGCTTTGAAATTTATTCCAGAAATCGAAGCTCCTCTTCTTACAGAAAAAGGAGAGGCGAAACTCCAAAAGACGGATATCTTCCGTAAGATCATGTGGTTTGCTTACAAAGAAGAAAACAATTGGTATGCGTTAAATGTTGATCGCGTTAACGAAATCCTTGAACTTAATCGTCAGGGAAAAAAACCCGCCAATCTTGAGTTAAACGAAGAAGAAGTTAAAGTTCCAATTGCTACATTAAACAGTGATCTAGCAAGTCTTGATAAAAAATTCCAGAATCGAGGTAAAAATAAAAATCGAAACCGAAATCGAGGACGCGGAGATAATAGGGGAAACAATAAAAATCCTGACCAGCGAAACCCAAACAATTCCAATAGGCCCAATCCCAACAAACCGAACAACCGAAAAGGATGAGGATCTATTTTAGCATTGCAGTAATCTTAATTTTATTAGTTGGTTGCGATTCAAGAAGAGTCTTTGAAGACAATGTAGAATTCCGACAGCGCAGCTGGAAAATAACCGAACCTGTCCAATTTGAATTTCAGATTTCGGATGCATCAAAAAAGTATAACGTGTTGATGAATATTAGAAATTCCCTCGACTATCCTTATGCACGAATTTTTGTGAATTATAATTTACAAAAACAAGACACCACTTCTCTTAGCCAGAAAATGATTGCCGAATATCTTTTCGATCAGAAAACTGGAAAGCCCTTTGGCACAAGTGGAATTGGGGATATTTACGATCATCAATTCCCCATTCTAAAAAATTATTCCTTTGAAAAAGCTGGAACGTACAAAATGAAGCTTGATCAATTCATGCGAATGGATACGATTCCTGGAATCCTCGCTGTCGGTGTTCGAGTAGAAACTGTAGAATAGTCCCTTAACCTTTAAACTCGTTCAGGATTTTTTGAGTATGATCCTTCTTTAAACGAGGTCCCCATTGTCGCACCACATGAGAAGAAGCTAATGATGCCAATTTCCCTGAGCCCGCATAACTATGACCGTGGGTAATGCCATAAAGAAATGCTCCCGCAAACATATCACCAGCACCATTAGTATCTACAGCATTTGCTGGATACGGTTCAATACTAATAAAAGTGTCGCCATCGTAAACCAACGCTCCATTTGCGCCTAATGTAACCACGAAGCGCTTTGCCACTTGCTTTAATTTTTCGCGTGCCTCTGCTAATGAATTAGTTCCTGTAAAAATCATTGCTTCCTCATCGTTGCAGAAAAGTAAATCAACGCTTGCCCCAACAATCTCTTCCATCTGCTTTGAAAAATATTTCACCATGCTTGGGTCAGAGAAAGTAAGTGCTACTTCAATCTTATTTCTTTCCGCAATTTTCTTGGCTTCTTTAATAGCTTCTAACCCTTTTGGGCTTGCCACTAAATATCCCTCGAGGTATATATATTTTGAATTAAGAATAGCTTTTTCATTTAAATGCTCAGGCGATAAGAAAGAGCTTACTCCCAGAAAGGTATTCATCGTGCGTTGTGCATCAGGCGAAGTCATCACCAAACAGCGACCAGAGTGACCTTCGGGGCATTGCTCATATTTTAAATTCGTATCGACCTCATGATCCTTTAAATCATCAAGGAAAAATTTTCCCAATTCATCATGAGCTACAAGGCATGAATAAAAACTTTTTCCCCCCAACTGACTCAGCGCTACCACGGTATTGCCGGCCGAACCTCCACCGCTCATCTTACTTTTCTTCATGTCAATGACGCCCATTAAATGAAGTTGGCGTTTCTCATCGACCAGCGTCATCACTCCTTTCTCCACTTCATTTTTGACAAAAAAATCATTGTCAACTTCTGTCACTATATCCACGATGGCATTTCCAATGCCAAATACATCGTACTTCATTAGCTATTTTTTTGTGGTTGATTTTAATTCTAAAACTACAAATTATTTCATGCCCGTTTTAGAATCTTTTGGAGATTGAATGGAAGAGGTATTAAACGCTGATTGATTTGCTTTAGCAGATGAGTTGGCCCAAATTACTAATCGTTGACCCACTCGAATCAAATTACTTCGAAGGTTATTCCATTCTCTTAAGTTTCTTACGCTAACTCCAAATCGATGTGCTATTGTGCCAAGTACATCTCCGTTTCGCACGTAGTAGATATTTCGATCACGCCCGTAAGTGTAGTCTCCTGTGGCTTTTGCCAAAGCTTCCATTTCTTTTTTTCCAGTTGCAGAGGAATCCAAAATTGTTTTTCGATTCTGTACCAATGCTTCTTTTACTGATTTAGGAACCTTAATGGTGTGAACTTTCCCATCTTCAGGAACAGCATTTCGTTTGATGTGAGGGTTTAAACTTTGAATGTCTTCAACACAGGTTCCTGTTAGTTTGGCAAACTTGTCGAGATGAAGGAATTGATTGACGGATAGTGTGTCGTGAGCTAGCACCTCCTCGCGCTGATACTCATGAATATTATGTTCAGTAGCATAATTCATTGCATAAATGATCGCAATGTATTGAGGTACATACGATCTCGTTTCGCGAGGCAAGAAGTTATAAATTTCCCAAAATGTTTTTTTATACCCTGACCTACGGATTGCCCACCGCACTGTGCCTGGCCCAGAATTATAGGCAGCCAAAGCCAAATGCCAATTGTGAAAGATTGAGTACAACTGAGATAAGTAGCGGCATGCTGCGTCAGTTGCTTTTTCCGGTTCCATCCTGTCGTCTGTAAACCAGTTACTGCGCAAGCCAAAATAATTTCCCGTACCTGACATGAATTGCCACAACCCGACAGCTCTTGCCGAAGACATGACGCGCGGGTTTAAACCAGATTCAATAATCGATAAATATTTTAATTCATCGGGAAGGCCGTATTCTTTCAACTTTTTTTCGAAGAGCGGGAAATAAAGATCTCTCCTTCTCAAGACCATTTTTGTATACTCCCGGTCTCGCACTGTGAAGTAATCAATGAACCCGTGTACTTTACTGTTATAAGTCAGTTCAATAGTCTTTTGCAAACATCCTAATCTGTCGGCTATCAATTCGGGAGATTCATCCGCAGGGATAAAGTCAACTTCGGAAGGAAGCGCTACCAATTCAGTCTTTACCGTG
>DASYTA010000484.1:0-6906 GCA_036002745.1 Cyclobacteriaceae bacterium
GAATTCTTGATCTTTGGAAAATATCCATAATCGAGATATGTTATAATCTTGCAACGTAAAAGATTGTAAGGTTTTCTTTTTGCACAAATGAACAAATAGGCCCGATGTATCCCATTCATCGGGTTTTATTTTTTGAGTAGGGCCGACTATCTCAACATAATTCAACTCAGTATAAAATTAAAAAGCCAGCAACCCCGTCTGGGTCACCGGCTTTTCGGTTGGTTTATTTGTGAGAATAATCCGTAACAAAGCAACGGCAATACTTCAATTCAATCAACGGGACTTTCCTCAGAAGCGTCCCGTATTTTTCCCGTGCTTGATTATTTTTTTATCGAACAAAAAACATCCAGCTGCTTCAGCCCTGGATTCAATTCGCGTTTATACACTTCCAGAAAACAATTGATTTTTGAATTGGTGTGAGGCTCATTGGATTGAATGTCCTGGCAATTCTCAGGAGCTATGGCAAGTAAATCACCTTTCACGGGTTGAAAACCCAGCTCTGTAAAACTTTCGCTAACGCTTAATAAGAAGATTGGATTCTCCGGCGCATTAACAAACACGTTAATCTTCAATTTATTCTCCATGGTTTCAGTTATAGGTTGATACTTCAAATCTCCAACCAACGAATAGGAATATCAACGGGGAAAACCACGGTGTGCAGCCTGTATTTTTCTTGGTGTAAGTTCGACTCGAAACCGTTGAGCAGGATATTTCTCCTTTTATGTATGACTTTACAATTCGTACTTGCTAAAACCTCGAAATGCCTTGAATTAGAGAGGTTACATTTGGAATTAGTGCGGCATCAACGACAAACAATAAGGTCATGTTTGCACTTGCAATACTCTCCGGTGTTTTGCTGATTTATTTTCTATTCAAAGATATTCGCATCAACGCGAAATACTAAAGTAGATTCGAATCGAATAACAACTTTCATTCTGTTAGCTCGCCTACTATCGATTTTCCGATTTTTAATTTCACGTCGGTTATCCCAAACTCTCCCAACAATATCATCAGCTTCGTAAGCGCTGCTTCTGTGGTCATGTCGCCCCCGCTGAGAACGCCAATCTCCTGCAACACTTTGCTAGTCTCATATTTTCCTTGCACTACCATGCCACCTGGGCATTGAGAGATGTTGAGCACAATCATGCCTTTGCTAATTGATTCTTTCAAAAGGTCAATAAGCCATTTTGTAGTAGGTGCATTGCCTGAGCCATAAGTTTCCAAAACGATTGCTTTTAATCCGGGAGTATTAATTAAGGTCTTCACTGTTGCCTCGCTGATGCCTGGGAATAACTTTAGAATCACTATGGAAGTGTCTAGTTTACCCATCAACTTTAATTCATTTTGGGTCTGTGAGGACACAAACTCAAGCTGATGAATCGCTGCCTCGTTGTATTCAATCCTCACTCCTGCTTTTGCTAAAGGTGGATAGTTTTCAGATTGGAAAGCATCGAAATGCATGCTCTCCGTTTTTTTACTGCGATTGCCTCGTATTAATTCATCGCCAAAATAAATACACACCTCAGGCACAATGGCTTTATCATTTTTCTTTGCGGCGGCAATCTCCAATGACGTGATTAAATTTTCGCGCGCATCAGAGCGTGGCTCACTAATAGGCAACTGTGCTCCCGTTAAGATCACAGGCTTAGTCAAACCACTTAACATAAAGCTTAAGGCCGATGCGGTAAAGGCCATCGTATCGGTGCCGTGCAATACCACAAACCCATCGTTGGATTTATAATTTTCGAAAATAATTTTAGCGATGGTTTGCCAATGCTCCGGACTAATGTTAGATGAATCAATCGGGTTATTAAAAGAAATCACCGTAAGCTCAAGCGATAAAGTTCGCAGCGTAGGCAAGTGCTCCAGAATCAGCGCAAAGTCAAAAGGCACCAAAACACCGTGAGCATCGTGGGCCATGCCAAATGTACCGCCAGTGTAGATGAGCATCACCTTCGACTTTGGTTTGTCTGGTTTAGCGGTGTTGATTTGTATCTGCTTGTAGTTCATCTGTGCAAATTACGAATTACAAAATTCATGATTACGTAATGGCTTGTTCTTGAATGCCGAATATTTTCAATGCGTTTTCAGAGGTAATCTTTTGCAGTTCGGACAGCTTCATCTTCTTGAGTTCACAAATTTTCTGAGCAATCAATGTCAAGTAAGATGGTTCATTTCTTTTTCCGCGATGAGGAACAGGAGCTAAATAAGGACTGTCTGTTTCCAATACAATCCGACGAGCATCAAGATCGGGCAATACTTTATCGAGACCTCCATTCTTGAATGTGGCCACGCCACCGATTCCTAAATAAAAATTCATCTCAATCATTTTCTTTGCTTGCTCCAGAGAGCCTGAAAAGCAATGAAAAATTCCGGTAAGCTCTCTATCAGCAAAAGGTTCTAATAGCGCAATCGTTTCATCGATCGACTCGCGACAATGAATCACTAAGGGTAATTGATGTTTCTTCGCCCACTGCACTTGTACTTTGAATGCCTCTTGCTGTTCGCTCCAGAATGATTTATCCCAATACAAATCAGTACCCATCTCCCCCACTGCCGCAAACTTTCTTTTGTTGAGCCAATCCTCCACAATGTAAAGTTCCTTTTCAAAATCTTTCTTCACTGAGCAAGGATGAAGCCCCATCATGGAATAGCACAGATCTGGATTTTTTATTTCTACTTCCATCATTCCATCAATGGAAGTATGATCAATGTTGGGCATAAATATTTTTTTAACGTCGTTTTCTTGGCAACGCAAAAACATATCGCTTGCATCAGCACTAAATTCTTTCGAATAAATATGGGCGTGTGTATCAATCCAGTAACCAGGCATCAGGAATTAGGCTTTAGTAAATTATCAATGGCATTGGCAAGCAAGTTAGAATTGGTCGAATAACCTCCAAAGCCTTTATATTTTTTTGACTCGTTAAGAGCCAGCTCAAGATCAAATTCATTTTGGTTTTGATAAAATGCTGTTCCATTCTTTTTTAGCTGCTCAGCAAGATACTCTTGCTCTGTTTGTCCTGGAGTAGGAACAAAGACTGCCTTCTTTTCGAGTTTGCAAAGATCCATGATTGTAGTGTAGCCCGATCTGCTAATAATTAGTTGAGAGGATTCTATTGCTTCATTCAACTCAGCTGCTGATAAATGATTAACCTCATTTTCCTGGCATTTATTTACTGACTCAGGTTTTCCCTTTACAATAAGATAACTTTTACTTCCTACTTTTGTAACGGCAGTCGTTATTATCATTTCAAAAATTGAGCGTTGTGGTTCCGGGCCAGAGATCAAAAAAAGTATTTCTCGTTTCATTGGAACGCTTCGCTTTTGAAATCTTGAGATTATTCCAATAAACTTTATACTCTGACTAATCGATTGTGTCATTCTTCCTGTAATTCCATTAGGGAAATCAGGGATCCAGCATTCATTAAACTTTTTAATTTGTTGATGGTTGCCGTAGTTGATAATCCCTTCAAGCCATTTCCAGGAAGGTGACATTAAAATATTGATTTGATGCGTAATCAGAACTGAAGGAACACTGGAGGACCAACAGCCATACCGATTGTCAGAAATGAGTAAATCAATATTTTCATCTTTCACAATTTGCTCAATTTGCTTATGCTCCTTCCGAATAGCCATTAAAAATTTGGGCATTTGAAAAAGGATTTTCATCATGAATGAAAACCGAGCAGAGTAGTTGGCCTTATAGGAAACAAGTTCATGAAACCCAATTTTTGGAAATTCCTGTCTCAACAAAACCAATGCACTGCCGCTGCTAGCGATTTGCACCTCACATCCACGGCTCAAAAATTCATTGACGATTGGAATGCTTCTGGTGGCATGACCCAGTCCCCAATCCAATGGCGCTATCAAGATTCTCTTTGTTGAATTTGCCAATCAGGTGTCGAGTAAAGTCTTAAACTTAAAACCTTGCGCAGTAAAATGATCTAGAAACTTTGGAAGCACGTAGGTCATATTCCTTTCCGCTTTTAGGCTGTCGTGAAAAACAATGATCGAGCCCGTGCGCGCAGAGTTGATGCTCCCCTTCAGACACTGCTCTGGAGAAATAGTCTTCGAGTAATCGTGTGTGAGTACATCCCACATCACAATTTTATACTTGCTTTTAAGAGCATTGATTTGAGAGTTCGTGATCCTTCCGTACGGTGGGCGAAACAGAGTTGGAGTCTCTAAGTTATGAGTTCTGATTTGTGCATTGCACAAGTCTATATTTTCTAAGTAACGTTGGTTGGATGTACTCCAACCCTTCAAATGATTAAAAGTATGATTGCCAATGGCATGCCCACTCGCCAAAACTTTATTGAAGATCGCTGGATGCTTTCGTACATTATCGCCAATACAAAAGAAGGTTGCCTTCGCATTAGATTTCTTTAACTGTTCAATTACAAATTCGGTAGGACCAGGAACCGGCCCATCATCAAAGGTTAGATAAAGTACTTTATCTTGAGTGGCCACACGCCACAATAAAGAAGGAAATAGCTTGGGTAGAAAAAATGGGGTGCGATAGAGATTCAAGCGGAAAATTATAAAATTGAAAGGTTCACAAAACAAATTTAAGGTTTCGCACCTACAAATTTTATAATCTTACAATTTCCAATAAATGAATTAATTTCCCTCCACGCGGCAGGAAAGCATGGTGATGTCATCGCGATAGGCATTACGGCCTTTGAATCCGTCCAAGTTAATTATGATATCGTTATGGATAGTTTTTAAATCTTTCTTGTGATTGTCTCTTAAATAATCAAGCAACGATTGAATACCAAACTCCTCGTTGTCCTCATTCACGGTTTCGGTGAGTCCGTCAGTGTAGGCAAACAAAGTAAAGTTATCAATGCCTGTAATGAAGCCTTCATTAATAAATGGAAGCGGATGCATTGCGCCTAAAACCGTCGATCCTTCTTCCAGCAAACGAATGCCGTTGTGATCACAAAGTACGGGAGGATTATGGCCAGCGTTCACATAGACCATTGTCTTCAATTTCAAATCGTAAATGGCACCAAAAAAAGTAATGAACTTCTCTCCTTTTGCGCTATCTAAAACTTGGTAATTCAAAGCTTCAACAATCTCGGTAAGGTTGGGCGTTTGTCGCAACAAAGTGTGCAGCGAAGCCTGGAAATTGCTCATCATCAAGGCCGCTGGAATCCCCTTGCCGCTTACATCAGCTACGCAAATCAAAAATTGGTTGGCATTAATCGGAATAAAATCATAGTAATCGCCACCCACTCTATCGTGAGGCAAATAGCTGGCTTCTACTTTTAACCGTTCGGTGTTTGGCAGCTTATCGGGGAATAAGAAACGCTGCACATCGCTGGCAATTTCAAGCTCCTTTCGAAACGCTTCCTGCTCCAATTGCTGGCGCAACAATTTTTTATTCTCAATGGCAACAACAATAATGTTACTCAACGCCTGGATAAAGCGAATATCTTCATCGTTATGATTGGCAGCATTTTCCAATCCGCCAACGAAAACCAGCGCTAGTGTATCTGACTTTTGACCTACAGGAATGACGAGATCAAATTCATCAAACTCACATTCAGGAAACTCCGTCATCCGGTGAATATTCTTGATCATCTTTACACGCTCATCCAGCTTGGTTTTCTGGTAATTATTTTGAGCCCCAAAGCTCACCTTGCACGACCAAACTTTATCAAAAACAAATAGTGCCAGCTTCTTAATGTGGAGATTAGATCGCAGGGTAAAATTGAAAATCTTATAAAGAGACTCCTCCGGCAAGTTGCTGTTAATCGCTTGAGTGATCTCTAGCAACGCGCTCAGTTCGAGTTCCTTGCGCTCAATTTGCTTCTTATAATCTGTTTCGGCCTCTACCTTCATGAATCAAAATTATCAAATTCAATCAAAGTAATTTCACTTTCTCAAAGTATCTTTCGATCCTTCCATTGATAACTTATCCATGGCGCAAGCAATCCGACAAAAATAACGTAGAAAGGGTAAAAAAATTGTAAGCCCAGAAACGGAAGCAGCCTGAAATTAATTTTCATAAACCGAAATACAGGTAATAGGAAAAGCATATCTGCTACGATCTTCAGCAAGAAGATAATAAAAACTGTTTTCGAGTCATATTGATAAAAAGTTCCTAAGAGAACTATCCATGATACTTGTATCAGAAAAATAAAAACTGCCAGAAGTTTAGCTGCAATTAACGGATTACCTTTCCACTTACTGGCCCAACGGATTCGTTGAGATAAAAAGCCTTTCAATGATGCTTGTGGTCGTGTTACAACAATCGAGTTTACGATTTGAATTGAGTCGGGGAACTGGTTCTGAATTTTTTGCATCAAAAATTCATCGTCACCCGAAGCAATATGTTCGTTGCCCTCGTACCCTTTTACTAGATGAAAAACCTCTCTTCGAAATGAAAGATTGGCACCATTACACATCATTGGTTTTTTCAATCCAAGGGCAGCCGCGCTCGTGCCCATCACACTAGCAAACTCCATTGCCTGCCATTGCGAAAAGAAATTATCTTCATCTGAAATAGCTACCATTCCCGCGGCCATATTAATTTGTTCGTCTTGAAAAACCGAGTTAATAGTTGTGAGCCAATCAGAAGGCAATAAGCAATCTGCGTCCGTGGTTGCAATGATCTCGCCTTTGGCATTTTTAATTCCGTAAGTCAAAGCTGCCTTCTTTCCATTTTCATCTTCGCCAAGTGAAAACGATATAAGATTTGGTAAGCGTCCTTTGAATTTTTCAAGAGATCCATCTGTTGAATGATCGTCGACAATGATCACTTCAAAATTGGAATGGAGATAATCTTGAGTTTGTAAACTTTCTAACAGAGTGCCGATATTTTTTTCCTCGTTACGAACAGGAATGATGACAGAAATAAAATAAGCTTTCCCCGTTGAATTTATTTCTTTCTTAACA
>DASYTA010000485.1:0-6726 GCA_036002745.1 Cyclobacteriaceae bacterium
TTTTGCTCCGCCTTTATTTTTATGGTCGCAATCCTTACCGGGTTTGCAAGAATGAATATTTATACTCTCGGCCTGGAGATCATTTTGACGAGTTTTTTCTTTTCGATGTTTAATGTTTATGGCATCCGTGCAGCCTCTGTCGGCAATTCAGGGATACTGATCATGATCCTCACCATGGATGCTTCTCTGGCTCCTTCGGAAATATTTCCGCATGCCTTATTGATCCTGGGCGGTGGCATCTTTTATACTATACTAAGCTTATTACTTCATGCTCTCCGGCCCTATCGTGTCTCTCAAAGAGCGCTTGGTGATTCTTTGCGCGAGATGGCTACATACCTATCGATCAAAACAGATTTTTATAATGAGTCCACTGACCTGGCCGCAAACTACAAACGGCTTGTCGACCAGCAGATCATCGTTCATGAAAAACAGCAGGCTGTGAGGGAGCTGCTCTTCAAAACAAGACAGATCGTAGACGAGACAACGGCTGAAGGACGAAGACTTGTATTTGTATTTGCGGAAGCAGTGGATCTTTTTGAAAACATTACAGCAACATATTATGATTACGCAGTGTTGAGGAAACAATTTGCGGGGATGGGGGCTCTGCAATTGATAAATCAAACATTGAAAAAAGCTACGGCTGAGCTGGATGCAGTTGGTATTGCGATTCAATCAGGCAACCAGTTTCATCCGTCATTTGATTACACCGAAGAACTAACCGATCTGAAAAATAAAATAGACACGATTGCTCCGAAAGGAGAAGCAAATGCCCTGATCCTCCGTAAAATATTGGTAAACATTCGCACCCTGTTTACAGATCTCAATAATATCAGCCAGTATTTTCAAAAGGACATCACTGTACAAAGAACAAGGCTGGACTCCACTCGTTTTGTTTCGCACCAGCCACTCGATCCGAAAATTATCCGGGATAATCTTTCGCTTCAATCCTCCACGTTCAGGCATGCATTGCGTGTTTGTATCGCCTGTATCGGTGGGTTCATGGTCGCTAAGCTCATCGATTATGGCCATCACAGTTATTGGGTGTTACTGACGATCGCATTTATCTTAAAACCTGCTTTCAGCCTGACAAAAGAACGAAATATTCAAAGGATCATTGGGACATTTATTGGCGGAGGCATCGGAGTTGTTATTCTTACCTTAACTCACGACAAGACAATTCATCTAATTTTCCTTGTCCTCTTTATGCTCGGCACCTATTCCTTTATGCGCATTAAGTATCTCGTGATGGTCATTTGTACCACACCTTATATTTTGATCCTGTTTTCATTTTTGGGTGGCGAATATAGGTCCGTTATCGAGGAACGATTGCTCGACACTGTCATTGGTTGCGTGATCGCTTTTTCCGCGAGCTATTTCCTGTTTCCAAGCTGGGAAGCTGGCCAGTTGAAAAAGGATATGCAGGGAATTGTTCGTGCAAATGCAAAGTATCTCCAAAAAATTCTTGAGGCATTGTCGGGATATGCAATAAACCTGTTGGATTATAAATTAGCAAGAAAAGATGTATATCTAAATTCTGCGAACCTGGCAGCGACCTTCCAACGAATGCTATCGGAGCCAAAAAGCAAACAGGGCGCTGAAAAAGATATCCACCAGTTTGTGGTCTTGAATCACATTCTATTTTCTAATACAGCTAATCTATCTGCCACTGTTTTTTCAAAGGAAAAAAGAGCTTACCCACCCGAAATAATTATTCCCGGAAGAAGGGCACTGACGAGGTTAAACGAGATTAGGAAGAAAATGGGAGATGAAACTTCGATCAGCCCGGAACCTCTAAAAAAGAGGTTGTCTTTCGAACAAATTGAAACCGCTGATGATCGCTTAATAAAAGAACAGCTGGATTTTATCAACAATCTGGCAATTGACCTGGAAAAAACAACAAGCGCAATTATCGGCTGAGAAACCATTCTACGGCCAGCTCATAACCCTTCAATCCCAAACCAAAAATACTTCCTACAGATTTTCCGGAAACAAGAGAAAGTTTTCTGAAATCTTCTCTTGCATGAACATTTGAAATATGAACTTCGATGACGGGAGTTTTTATAGCCGCTACCGCATCGCCAATGGCAACAGACGTGTGAGTATATCCTGCCGGATTCAAAATGACCCCGTCATATTCAAATCCAACCAACTGCAAGGCATTAACGATCTCGCCTTCAATATTGCTTTGATAGTATGAAAACTCAACCGAAGGATACTTTTGCGTAAGCTGGTCCAGGAACATTTCAAATGACATGTTGCCATAGATGCTTGTCTCCCTCGTACCAAGCAGATTTAAGTTGGGGCCGTTGATGATGGCTATTTTCATAAATTAAAAATTCAAAAGTCAAAAGTAAAAGTGAATATAACTCAATTTTGACTTTTTAATTTTGACGTTTTACTTAACACCGCATAGATGAGTAAGCTAATATACCTCCCATCCTTGATCTCACATTCTTTCATTGTTCCTTCATAGACAAATCCAAGTTTTTCCAGGACCTTACTACTGGCAACATTGCCTTCTTCGACAAAAGCTTCAAGGCGATGAATGTCCTTTTCGTTCTGGCAATATTCAATCACTGCTTTCAGAGCTTCTGTGGCAATTCCCTGGCTCCAATATCGAGGAAAGATCCAGAAACCCACTTCAGCTTTTTTATGCTCGGCCTTGTGATAATAATATGCCACTACTCCCATCTTCTCTCCTGTTTTTTTAGCAATGATTTTCCAAGGTCCACCAGTCCCGTCATTGTAGCTTTTTTCGTACCATTCCATTTGTTTTTTTGTGGCTTCAAATGAATCATATCTCACACCATAAAAGGGAATGATATCGGGATGACTCAACCCTTCAAAAATGAATTGCTGATCTTCGGGCAATACTTGTTGTAAGAATAATCGCTCTGTTGTTAATTCGGGAACCATAAATACTAATTACACGAATTTTATAAGACACTAATTACACAAATTGTCACGAATTGAACGAATTCGCTTTCGTGTAATTTGCAGTACTTCGTGTCATCACCGTGAATTCGTGCTAATTAGCGATATAAACTCATCAAATAAGTACCTCGAATCGTGCGGGCCGGGAGTGCTTTCAGGATGATATTGTACGGAAAAGGCAGGTTTGTTTTTTATCCGGATCCCCTCGATCGATTGATCGTTGAGATTGACGTGTGTGACTTCAATATTCTTCGCTTTTTTAACGGCCTCCGGATCGACGCCGAATCCATGGTTTTGAGTCGTGATCTCGCACTTGCCTGTCACCAAATTTTTTACCGGGTGATTCAAGCCGCGGTGGCCGTGATGCATTTTGAAAGTAGGAATGTCGTTGGCCAGTGCAAGCAATTGGTGACCTAAACAAATTCCAAATACGGGTTTATCTTCTTTTAAAATTTCTTTCAGCGTATCGATCGCGTAGTCCATAGCCGCCGGGTCACCGGGACCATTGGAAATAAAATAACCGGAAGGATTGAATTCTTTTACTTCTTTGAGTTTCGTTTTAGCAGGAAAAACTTTTACATACGCTCCTCTATCCACCATGCACTCAAGAATGTGTTGTTTCACTCCGTAGTCCATCACTGCGATGCGGACAACTGAATTTTTATCCCCTTTTTCATAAACCTCTTTTGTACTTACTTCGGAAGCCAGCTCGAGTCCATTCATATTTGGCACTTCCTTCAGTTTCTTCTTCAGTTGCTCAACATCTGTAACCTCTGAGGAAATAATGCAGTTCATCGCCCCCTTTGTGCGAATGTGAGCGACGAGTGCTCTCGTGTCAACTCCTTCAATAGAAACGATATTATTAGCCTTTAGATAATCTTCCAGGGAACCCTTCGCCAGCTTTCTTGAATACTGATCTTCGAGGTTACGCCCGATCAATCCGCGGATCTTTACATTGTCCGATTCCACATCTTCATCCTTCACTCCATAATTACCGATATGAACGGTATTCATGATCAGAATCTGCCCATAATAGCTTGGGTCAGTAAATACCTCCTGGTACCCCGTCATGCCGGTATTAAAGCAAATTTCACCGGCTGTTGTGCCAATGGCGCCAAAAGCCTTGCCATGACAAACAGTTCCGTCTTCTAACAATAAAACTGCGGGAATTTGGGAATCGGGCATTTTAAAAAGATTTTGCAAAGAAAATAAATTAGTAGGTTTTCAAGCAAATAGTTGTTCACATATCTATTATAAAAATCCCGCCATTGGCGGGACTCACATGAAAAGAAATCGTTTTGGTTGTCTTAAAAAAATAGCCAACGATACACATCGCTGGCTAGCTCGTTTATTCTTCAGTTTTAGCTGGTGTTTCTTCTGTTGCGGCTTCCGAAGTTTCAGTCTTCTTCGCACCACCACGACCACGTCTTGTTCTCTTAGCTCCTTCTTTTCTTTCGTCTTTGCCTTTGCCATAAATCTCGTTGAAATCAACCAGTTCGATCATTGCCTGTTCTGCATTATCGCCGGGACGTGCTCCCAGTTTAATGATGCGTGTATAACCACCGGGACGGCCCGCGATCTTTTCTGCTACTGTGCTAAATAATTCAGTGATCGCATCTTTATCCTGCAAATAACTGAACACAACACGACGCTGGTGAGTTGTATTTGTTTTGCCCTTCGTAATAATCGGCTCAACATAAGTACGCAAAGCTTTTGCTTTGGCAACTGTTGTCATAATTCTCTTGTGGGTGATGAGCTGGCAAGCTAAGTTGCTCAGCAACGCATCTCTGTGCGCTTTTTTTCTACCCAGGTTTTTGATCTTGTCTCCGTGACGCATGACTAAATGTTTGAGGTTTGAAATTTGAAATTTGAGATTTGAAACTCATCTCTATTCAAACCGGTTTTAAAATTCGATTGTACCGTGTCAGGAATTACAATCTAAGCCCTCATCCCCTAAAGGGGTGTTTGCATACACTCCAGTGGATGAAAGCTGTTTTGAAAAGTTGTTGACTATTGTGGTGAACGTTGATGTGTGCGACGCAACAGAAGCTCAATAGTAATCCTTCTGCCGGCTACACAATCATCAACTCAATCAAAGAACTAATACTAAAAATAAAATCTATTCAACCTAAGTCCCCCTTTTAGGGGACAGGGGCTGGACTTCCTTACAGTTCATCCGCGTCCACACCCAGCTTCTGCAGATCCATTCCGAAATGCAAGCCTCTTTCAGTAAGCACTTGCTCGATCTCGGCCAGGGATTTCTGTCCGAAGTTGCGGAACTTCATCAGGTCCTCCTGCTCGTATTGAACCAGCTCGCTCAATGAATTGATCTTTGCAGCTTTCAAACAGTTGAATGCACGTACTGAAAGATCGAGATCTTCCAATGGTGTTTTCAACACCTTGCGTAATTGCAAAGTCTGCTCATCAACCAGGTCTTCTTTCTTTTCTTCTTTATTATCGAATGTGATGTTCTCGTCGGTAATGATCATGAGGTGTTGGATCAGGATACGGGAAGCTTGTTTTACGGCTTCTTCAGGATGGATCGTACCATCAGTAGAAACTTCCATGATCAGTTTCTCATAGTCCGTACGTTGTTCAACACGGGTGTTCTCGATCGTGTATTTTACGTTCTTGATCGGAGTATAGATTGAATCAACCGGGATATGACCAAGTGGTGCATCCTTTGGTTTGTTTTCCTCAGCAGGAACATAACCACGGCCCTTGCCAATTGTCAACTCAATATCCATCTTCGCAGATGAATCAAGTGTACAGATCAGTAGTTGAGGATTCATCACCTCGAAACTCTGAGTAGCTTCACCAATCATGCCGGCGGTCAGCTCAGTCCTGTTTCTTACAGTGAGCAGTATTCTTTCATGCGCTACTTCATGGTCAACTTTTTTGCGCAAACGAACTTGCTTGAGATTCAAAAGAATCTCAACCACGTCTTCACTCACACCTTTGATTGTGGCAAATTCATGATCCACGCCTTCGATCTTTACGCCAGTGATAGCGTAGCCTTCCAGTGAACTCAAAAGGACACGGCGTAAGGCATTACCAATGGTAACAGCATAACCTGGTTCAAGGGGACGGAATTCAAATTGTGCTTCGAAGTCAGTTGCTTTTTGCAATATTATTTTATCTGGCTTCTGAAAATTTAAAATGGCCATATTGAAAATTTAGATTTTTGATTTTACGATTTTAGATTTAATCTCGTTCAACTGATCGGTTTTGTTTTTGATACCAGCTTCTGTAATTCTTATCATCGCCTGTTGTGTCACTCTCTTGTACGTTCCGGAATTCTCTTCAGCAAGCTTTGAGCTTCTAGCTTTGAGCTGCGAGAGTTTGGCTCGAAGCTCACGGCTCACAGCTAACATCTTACTTCGAATACAATTCCACGATCAGCTGTTCCTTAATATTTTCAGGCACACTTTCTCTTTCAGGATAGGTGATGAAGGTTCCGAACATTTCGGTCTCATTCCAATCCAGCCAGCTAAATTTTTGATTCTTTCCGCGGATTTGGCTGGTAACAGAAGTATTGCCCGCACTCTTTTCTTTCAAGCCCACGATATCGCCTGGCTTTAACTGAAAAGAAGGAACATTTACCACTTCACCATTTACAGTAACATGTTTGTGGCTCACTAACTGTCTTGCAGCAGGACGGCTTGCCGCCATACCCATTCTGAAAACAGTATTGTCTAAGCGGGCTTCCAGTAATTTGATCAGGTTGTCGCCGGTTGCACCTTTACGACGTGCAGCTTCCACAAAAGTTTTACGGAATTGTTTTTCCAACAC
>DASYTA010000486.1:0-7180 GCA_036002745.1 Cyclobacteriaceae bacterium
CATCAGATAATGGAGGCGTTTGGGCGGATGCCAATGGCTCGCTCTCCTATCCTTCTCCAAGATGTTTTTTTGCCAACTCAAGTACGGTGCTAGTTGGAACTTATGGAGGAGGTATTTTCAAAACTACGGATCAGGGATTGCACTGGAGTTCTTCCAATTCAGGGTTGATGAGCAACGGATTTATTTATTCAATGGCGTATGACGGAACTACACTTTTTGCAGGAACCCCCAAGGGCGTGATAAAATCAACTGATCTTGGTGCCAATTGGACAACAGCCAACACGGGTATTAGTAATACAATAGTCCTGGCCTTGGCTGCTAGTAATGGTAAAGTTTTTGCAAGCATTAGTGGAGGAGGTGTCTATCTTTCAAGTGATAACGGCACCAGTTGGTCGGCAGTCAACACGGGGCTTTCTAATACTGATGTCCGTTCCTTACTAATCAGCGGCAGCAATATTCTTGCTGGCACCGCGCAGGGATTATTTAAGTCTTCCGATAACGGAAGCAATTGGTCCGCTGTCAACGGCATAACAGTCAACAACGTTTGGTCGCTTATTTCATTTGGCTCTAGTCTATATGCAGCAACAGATAATGGTGTGTTCAAATCAATCGACAACGGTGCAAGCTGGGTCGCGACAAGCACAGGACTGCCCTCATCAACTCCTGTCGGTTCAATTACTGTTGCACAAAATACACTCTTTGCCGGCACTAACAACGGTGTTTATTTCTCTGCGAATAATGGCGCAAGTTGGGCTAATGGTAACGATGGGCTTACAGGGATCCCCAAAGCCCTTTTAGCAAATGGATCTTATGTTTATGCTGGTATTGATGGGACAAGTGTTTACACAAGAGCAATTTCTAATTTCAATCCGACTATCACCAGCATATCTCCGATTTCCGGGCCAGTAGGAACAAGCGTTACTATAAAAGGTACCAATTTCGACTTTAATGCTGCCAATGATTCAGTAAGTATTAATGGTCTTCGCGTTAGTGTAAGCGGTGCTGGTAAGACATCGATGATCATAACTATCCCCGATGGTGCTACTACCGGCAAAATCGGATTGTCCGTAGCTGGTTTGAAAACGACCAGTGGTCAAACATTTACTGTTATCCAACCACCAACTATTACCGGTTTTACTCCAGCTTCCGGCAAAGCTGGGGAATCGGTTACCATCACCGGTACCAACTTCGACGTTAGCGCTGCAAATAATATTGTGAAGTTTAATGGAAAAGCGGCAGCCATAGTTGGTACGCCAACAAGCACCAATATTGTTGCAACAATACCTTCCGATGCCTCGACCGGGTTAATAACAGTGACTACTAACGGAATAACAGCCACTAGCTCTTCACCTTTCACCGTCAATGTTGTTACAGGAGACATTTCTAAAGCTCCTGACAATACAACTTTCGTCTACCCTAATCCTTCTACTAACTACGTATATTTCTCATCTGATTTGGATGTGCAGAGCTCCGTTCAGGTAAACATATTTGATAGCAAAGGATTATCAATTGAAAAACTTCCATATGAAGTAGTCTCTGCAAAAGAGCTTCGAATGGATGTGTCTTCCCTTACTTCGGGTTTATATGTCGCTAAAATTAGTGTGCAGGATAAAATCTTCCATCTGAAGTTTGTAAAAGAGAATGCAAAATAAATTTTAAATTTTGCCTATAGTCAACTTCTAAGCAAAATTCTATTTCTTACTACATCTTCTCAGGAACTTCAATCCCCAGCAACTTCATCGACTTCTTCAATACATCTGCAATAACTTGTGAGAAGGCAATTCTGAATTTCAGTTTTGCCTGATCACTTTCATTGAAGATGGGAATCGACTGATAGAATTGATTGTATCCTTTTGCCAGATCAAAAGCAAAGTTGGCAACCACGGCAGGGGAATAATCGCGGGCGGCTTCATTCAGCTTGTTGATATAATTATTGATCATGAACACCACATCGCGTTCGGCAGGTTCAAGCGAAGTCACTTGTGTCAACTCGCTTTCATTAGGCTTCACTCCCATCGACTCCGCTTTGCGAATGATCGCGCGAATGCGGGCGTGTGTGTATTGAATAAACGGACCCGTATGTCCTTGCAACTGAATAGATTCATTCGGATCGAATAACATTCGTTTCTTTGGATCAACTTTCAATAGAAAAAACTTCAAAGCGCCAAGTCCAATCATCTCCGACAATTCTTTAATCTGCTCGTCTGTTAAGTCTTCAATCTTTCCCAGTTCTCGTGTTTGCTTTTCTGCTTCATCCACCATCTCCTGCATTAAGTCATCTGCATCCACCACCGTTCCTTCACGCGATTTCATTTTGCCAGAAGGAAGATCGACCATGCCATATGAAAGGTGATAACATTTCTCCGCCCATTGGTAGCCAAGTTTTTTCAAAATCAGGAACAACACTTTGAAGTGATACTCCTGCTCATTGCCTACTGTGTAAACCTGCCCTTCAATTTTCGGAAAATCTCTGAATCGTAAAATTGCTGTACCAATATCCTGCGTCATGTATACCGAAGTTCCATCAGATCGAAGTAACACTTTTTGATCAAGACCATCGGAAGTTAAATCTACCCAAACCGATCCATCCTCTTTCTTGAAGAACACACCTTGCTCCAATCCGCGCAGCACTTCCTCTTTTCCTAACAAATAAGTGTTCGACTCGTAATACAACTTCTCAAAGTCGACCCCCATTCTTTTATAAGTTGAATCAAAGCCATCATACACCCAGCCGTTCATCGTCTTCCAGAGTTGCACCGTCTCGGCATCTTTCGCTTCCCACTTCAGTAACATCTCCACTGCGAGTTGCATGATCGGTGCTTGCTTCTCCGCATCAGCTTCGCTCACACCTTTCGCTACAAGCTCTTTCACCTGAATCTTGTAGTTCTTGTCGAACTCTACATAATATTTTCCGACGAGCTTGTCGCCCTTCAGGCCACTACTTTGCGGAGTCTCACCATTCCCGAACAATTTCCACGCGGCCATGCTTTTGCAAATATGAATGCCGCGATCGTTGATGATCTGTACTTTATGCACTTTGTAACCGAGCGCTTTGTAAATCTCAGCAACCGAGTAACCCAAAAAATTATTTCGCAAGTGACCTAAGTGCAACGGCTTGTTGGTATTGGGAGAAGAATACTCCACCATCAACTCTTTTCCATTTGAAGCTAGTGTTCCAAAATTCTTATCCGCATAAATGGATTTGAAAACTTCCACCCACACTTTATCAGCGACTACCAAATTCAAAAATCCTTTCACCACATTAAAGCGCGAAACAATTTCTGAGTTGGCAACCAAATACTCACCTATGGCAGTAGCCGTCTGCTCCGGACCTTTCTTCGAAATCTTGGCTAACGGAAAACACACCAGCGTATGCGAGCCTTCAAACTCCGCGTTGGTGGGTTGAAGTTGCAGTTGCTCTACTTGCTGGTTGAAGAGTGTGGTTACTGCTTTCTGTATTTCAGTTCTTAATTGGATGTCCAAATTCATTTATTCTTACATTTCCTCCGCGCACCTTTGCGCTCTTTGCGGTTAAAAGAAATGCATTAAACCGCAGAGGACGCAGAGGAACGCAGAGAGTTAAAGTTTATTTGCTACTCTTTTAATTCCACTTTTCATCAATGTCACATTGAAGTTCATGAGCAATCCCAGTTTACACTTTGAAAGCTTCAGATAAGTTAAAACCTGCGCCATGTGCACATCATTCAATGCCTCGACAGCTTTAACCTCAATCACAACTTTGTTCTCAACCATCAAGTCAATCCTGTAGCCGCACTCAAGTTTCACTTCTTTGTAAACCAATGGAAGTGGCTTTTGCTTTTCGACAAGTAAACCTGTTTGAATTAATTCAAAGTAAAGACACTCCTCATAAGAAGATTCTAAAAGACCAGGGCCAAGTTCTCGATGAACCTGAATAGCACACCCAATTATCTTTTCTGAAATCTCGTTCTCTGTCATCTGCATTATCTCCGCGCACCTCCGCGATCTTTGCGGTTAAAAATGCATTCAACCGCAGAGGGCGCAAAGAGCCGCAGAGAATTATTACATATCCAAAATGTACGCAAACATCAACGGCGCTACGATCGTCGCATCGCTCTCTACAATAAACTTCGGAGTCTCGATGCTCAGCTTGCCCCACGTGATCTTCTCATTCGGCACTGCACCTGAGTACGAACCGTAACTTGTCGTTGAATCAGATATCTGGCAGAAGTAACTCCAGAACGGCACACCATCTCTTTCCAAATCCTGATGCAACATCGGCACCACGCATATCGGGAAGTCGCCCGCAATGCCACCACCAATCTGGAAGAACCCGATGCCATGCTCACCCGCATTGTTAGTGTACCAATCCGCAAGCCACACCATATATTCAATACCACTCTTCATGGTGCTCGCTTTCAATTCACCAGTCAACACATACGATGCAAAAATATTTCCCATCGTGCTGTCTTCCCAGCCCGGCACCACCATCGGCATATTTTTTTCTGCCGCAGCAATCATCCAACTGTTCTTCGGGTCGATCTCGTAATATTGTTTCAGCACACCGCTGTTGATCATACGAAACATGAACTCGTGCGGAAACAACCGCTCGCCTTTGTCTTCCGCATCTTTCCACACTTTAAATAAGTGCGCCTGCAACCGGCGAAACGCTTCCTCTTCCGGTATGCACGTATCCGTTACGCGGTTCAAATGATTACCTAATAATTCCCACTCTTGTTCTGGCGTGAGGTCTCTATAATTAGGTATGCGCTTGTAGTGCGAATGCGCCACCAGGTTCATGATGTCTTCTTCCAGGTTCGCGCCCGTGCAGCTGATGATGTGCACTTTGTTTTGGCGTATCATCTCGGCAAAGCTGATGCCCAGCTCGCCCGTGCTCATGGCGCCTGCCAGGCTCACCAGCATTTTCTTGCCCTCGGCAATGTGTTTTTTATAACCTTTGGCTGCATCTACCAGCGCGGCCGCGTTGAAGTGCAGGTAATTCTTTTCAATGAAAGCGGAAATCGGACGATTGCTCATAGTGGTTCACAAAATTTTGGTGCGAAAATAATGGAAATAGTTTGAAAGTTGCCTGCCCGACGTAGCTTTAGCGAAGGCGGGTAAGAAAAATACCTCTGCGCTTCTTTGCGCCTCCGCGGTTAAATGCATTCAACCGCAAAGATCGCTGAGGTTCGCAGGGATTTTTAGGGCGTGCCCTTCGTGCCTCAGGTCGGGCTGTCGCTACTCGCCAATCTTGCGCACATTCCATTTCGGGCTCAAACATGCCGCTCCATCCCTCACGCAAAAGAGCGCACATTGAAGAACTTTTAGTAATTTTAACACATGGATAATCAGTTGCTCAGCAGGATTACAGTGAACCCGGAAATTTCTCACGGCAAACCCACCATTCGCAATAAGCGACACACCGTGGATTTGATACTCGACCTTTTGGCAGCAGGCTCGACACATGCAGAAATATTAGAAGATTATCCCAACCTCGAAGAAAAAGATATCCTGGCTTGCCTTGCCTACGCAACTAAAGTCACCAAATACTCAAGCTATACCAGAGTATCGGTATGAAGTTGCAGGTAGATGCTCAACTTCCAAAAAAACTTTGCGAAATTTTAAATCAACTCGGCTTGGAGTCAGTTCATGTTGATTCACTTCCCAAAGGTGATGAAACACCTGATTCAGAAATTTCAACTTTTGCTGATGAGCAGAACCTTATCCTTGTCACAAAAGATTTTGATTTTTATCATTCACACATGACGGTAGGCAAACCGGCCAAACTATTTTTGATCACCACAGGCAACCTGAAGAATCGTCAACTTTTTGATAGTTCAGAAACAATATTCTCATTATCAAAAATGCGCTAGACAGAAGTAGTTATATAGAACTTAACAATGAAGGTATTGTAGAGTATAAATAGAAATCATTTTTTCGGCAGTCGCCAGGCTTGCACACATGCCACGGAGTTTATCCCGCGTTTGCCGCGGGAGGCTCCGACAAATGCCTCCATCCTTGGCCGATGGTCCATTCTAAAAAATACTGGTAATCTCAAATAATCTTTCCCAATAAGTCTTCAACATTAGGGTCGAGCAGCGGTGCATGATCTGGGTCTCCTAGTTGATGCTTTGTTAATCCTTTGAACAAAAAGAATTTTATGTAGTCCCAATGCTTAAAGTCATTTCCAAAATTGTAATAATAAATCAAGATTACTTTTTCATAAGAAGTGATTGAATGAAAATACATTTTAAGATACTTTTCTCTGTTCCTATCCTTCCTTTTTCTTGACATGATAAAATTGACAATAACTTCGAAGGTATTGACGAAACTTAAATAGGTAGTTTGAATTTCAAATTTTAATCCACCATCATAACTCTGTTGAATTGATTGAAAGTTTTTCTGTGATCCAAGACTAGGTTTAATTATCCTATTAAATGTAGATTGAAAAATCCCTGAACCATCCTGTTCATATTTTTGCTGATGGACTTGCATTAAATTGAAAAAAGAATTCTCGAAGCGTTCCAAATTCTGAATCCTGACCTGTTTTCTTAGATACTCCTTTTCCAGATCAAAATTCTTTTGCGTTTGTTCCTTCTGTTCATCAAATATTTTCCTGGCTTGCTCCTTTTGTTCTTCATGATGCTTTTGAAGCTGAGCTTTTTGTTCCGCAAATTGATTTGCCGACTCTTTGATCTCACTTTGTTGTCGAATAATTGTTATTATAAGACCGAGAAAAGTAAGTGCACTAAACAAGGCATTAGTTGCTCCAAACATGTCTCCTATCTGTCCCCATTTCTCGAAAGGAAGTGAGTCACAATTTGAAACTAACCAACTCATTGCAAACGGAGTCGCTGCCCATAAACCAACAACCATGAGACCAATGTAAAAGAAAGGGTATTTTTTAAAATGATTTTTCATATTTCTGAATTGTAATATCTAAATCTCGCAGATGAACAAATGTGATCCAAGAGAAATATAATTTACCTTACTCACTTTATCAATTGTCCCTGTTGATTGCCTGACCAACAAACGTTATTTTAGCCATCATAAATTCAAAATGAACAAACTCATTCCAATCTTCTTCTTGCTTCTTTCTTGTAGTTCATCAAAAACTAAGAATGAAGAAGCAAATCAACCAGATAGTATTCCATCAAATACAAATTCGCTAGTTGATAGCGATAAGATGGAATTGGAAAAT
>DASYTA010000487.1:0-16515 GCA_036002745.1 Cyclobacteriaceae bacterium
AAAGTAATCGCGACTTCGCAATTGAGCTAAATGAGATTCATTTGATGAATTGTAAATTGGGCTATCTACAATATGAATTTCACCTGTGTGCTTTGTTAATTCTAAAAGCCTATTCATAAGCAGAGTTAGATCTGCAAAATATTGGATGCTGCTAGAAAGCAAAATAATATCGAAGGTTTTCTTTTCAAGATCGGCGGAGAAAATATCAGCGCATAGGAATGACAAGTTCGGATAATCTTTAAAAATTCTGGCGCCTTGCAACAACTCTGTTTCATTAACATCTACTCCAAGTATCTCCGCATTTAATGACTTAGCAAGTTGGTGCGAAAGCCAGCCGTTTCCGCATCCCAATTCCAAGATTGAAAGTTTGCTGTTCTTCTTTTCTAGATACTTTGTCACTTTTTTCAGCGTGATTTTTCGGATAGCCCATTCGTCCTTTAACGAATCAGGTTTATTGAATTCGGGAAGATTTCGAACAACCTCATCGGAATAAATGCGCTGTTCTCTTTTACGTAGTTCAATGTACTTTTCTTCAAATAGATTTTTCTCCAACATTTCCTTTTGATAGAAAACATTTTTCTCAAAGCGAAAAGAAGGGTGGCTTAAAAGTTTATCTCGCAAGGTCATTGCCCTTGGGAAAATATTGAAACGTAACAATAATGTGATCTGCCCACCGATTGAAAGGAAAATTATTTCGCAATGAAGAATCCATTTTTTTTAGCGCATTGTAAAGAAGAGGATGCTTGATTGGAAACTGAGTAACGTGCGGTGGTGGAGAAAGTGCGGCCAATCCTTCATGATGAACTAATTTGAAATCAGAGCCGAAAGATTTTTTGATGAAACTTAGTGAATGGTACCAAACCTTAAAATGTTTTCCTTCAAGATGTGCTACAATTCCATTTTTGTTGAATCTTCTGAATGCATTTCGGTTCCCCTTTAGAATGCTTAAGATTTCCCATAGACAAAAGGGGGGCATGATCACCCAAGTGACAAAGCCACCAGGATTTAGTATCGATTGAAGATGTTTCGTAACTCTTGTGAGATCATCAATGCAATTTAGACCTCCGAAATTGGAAAAGACGAAATCGAATTTATGACCTTTAAGACGATCCAGTTGATCATAAGAAAGTTGACGAACAGATAGACGATCTTGTAAATGAAAATAATTTATTTTCGTTTTGATCTGCTCAATCATTCCATCTGAAAGATCCGTAGCATGAACCTTATGCCCTTGTTGCGCAAAATATAAGGCATCAATACCGGTACCTGAATTCAATTCAAGAATATGGCTAGGCTGAGTTAAGAATTTTGAAACGTGATGATAAACTTGCACTCGCATATCGTGCAGTAGCGGATTCTGTAAATCATCAGCATCGTAATGAAGTGACTGTCGGCTGAAAGCCTCATTAACGTGACTCGAATTATCAATTGCCTCAACTGGCTGCATGTTGAAGTTGATTTAATCTCCAACCTTGCACAACAGAAATGGGTGCATGATAAACCATTGACGCCAACGCACGAATTTTAAAATTATTTTTCTTCAATTGTTGCCACCCTCGTTTGATGCGATATCGGCTGTGTACATAACGATGTAATAGTTTATAGAAGGCAGGCGAGAAGGTAGCCGAGTACATCATCGCTAGGTCATCGGAGTCGCTCCAGTTTTGTTTTTCTTTTAGCTGGCTCTTTACATTTTCATAAAACTTAGTGCCGGGCAAAGGATAAGAAACGGAAATGCCAATTTCATCGGGCATAAGGTCGAGCACCATTTTCAGAGTGGCGTCAATATCTTGTTTGGTTTCGCCCGAGTAACCAAACTGAAGAAAGAATGCTACTTTGATTTTGTGTTCATGAAGAAGTTGAGTCGCCGCTTTGATCTGCTTCACTGTGGTGCCCTTATCCATGGCATCTAAAATTTTCTGTGAACCTGACTCAGCGCCAACCCAAACGGTTTCAATTCCTGATTGTGCCAACGCTTCGATTGTATTTTCTTCAAGCAACAAATCAACACGCGACTGAATTTTATATTTGAACTTTAGCTCTCGCTCTTTCACTAATTCAGCAAATCGTTTTACCCAACCTGGTTTTAACCCAAAAATGTCATCGCACATCCAAAAATGATCAGGTTGAAATCTTTTCAATAAAAATTCAATTTCATTCACCACACGTTCAGGAGATCGTGAGTTATATCGATTGCCATAGATTGGTTTAGCACACCAATTACATTTGAAGGGACAACCACGTGTTGTGGCTAAGTTTAATGAAAAATAACCGTGATGGCTCTTCCAAATTTTTCTATAAGGCTCGATATCGATTAAATCCCATGCAGGTAATGGTAAAGTGTTTAATTCTCGTATTACGGAGCGGGTAGGAGTAGCAACTGTTTCATTGGAAGAATGAAATGCAATGCCTTTAATCTCCTTACAATTTTCTTTTTTATCCAGATTGAGCAGAAGTTCGCGCAAAGTTTCTTCGCCTTCACCACGCACCACGTAATCAACTCCGTTTGATAAATATTTTTCATATTGATCGGAAGAATCAGATCCGCAAACAATGACAGTCATACCGTTGGCTTTAGCAATCGCCGCCATCGTAAATGCTGCTTCACGCATAACCGTAAGACACATTTTGGTGAGGTAGTTGAAGCCGTCATCATAGATGACAAGATAGTCTGGTTTATATTTTTTCAGCTCGGTTTCGATTTCTATGGGCGAGTCTCGTAAAGCAACGTCAAAAAAATTAACATCAAATCCCGCTGCGCGAATCACTGCAGCCGCGAGAAGTGAACCAAGCGGAGGATATGGTTGCTTGAATTTCCATTGCTTGGAATCCAGCTTATAGAAATACGAATGAGTGAACAAAACTCGGCTCATATTGACAAGTCAATTCCGTTTTTAATTTCAAAGTCTTTAATTTTTTGATCATAACTATTTAAGACTCGTTTTTGAAAAAATTGAGGATGACTTTTTGAAATACCTGCCGTTGATCGAAAGGCTATTTCAAAATCGGCAGGATGAACTTCCTGTTGGTATCTCTTCTTCCAGTGAGCAATAGATTTGTCCATAAGCCATTCATTGAAATGGTTCATTGCTTTAAAAGAAAAAATTTTCTCAATCATAGTTTTCAAAAACAACTCTTTGTGAGGCGTGGCGCCATTCATAGTTTTGCAGTTCGGTAAAAAGGAAAACACCCACTTGTTGGCTGCTTGAAATTTTTCAATGGTGGATCGTCCGAACATTGGTTTTATAGTACATAATTCAATAGCCGTAAAAATGTTTTTATCCCGGATTTCCAAATTTTGATTATCGACAAAATAATTCGTGCATAAATATTTTCTAGAATTGAACAATAAGACTCTTCGCAAGGCAACGAGAACTGTCCGAACGATCCAAAGACGATTAGCTTCAGTAATGATGAAATAGTCGATATCACTATTTTCATCCATATAGTCTTTTGATATTGAGCCTGAAAGCATTACAGCACGAACAAATGGAAACCAAGAAAGGAGTCGAGAAAATCCCTTGGCTGCTTTCATTTTTTTTTGAGCTAAAGTATTTCCTTTTACCCTTCTTTGAATGAGGCCTTCATTATTTTGTAACGAATAGAAATTTTGAAATTTGAAAACTAGTTTCTGTGAGACCAGATTGTTGAGGGATTCTTCTCGTGAAGAATTAATTAGTGTGGGTGAAAAACGAACTATCTCTTCTGCGGTGAGTGGGTAGTTGAAAATATCAAAATAAAGAAGTGCCTTTACGAAGTTTTTCTCTTCTTCACTAAAATAGGAAGATTGTCGAGCGGCGTTCATGTTTTTTTCCTTTCAGCACTAAGAAACAATGATTGGAACAGGCAGAAAAAAGCTATTCCTTTTTGTAACTCACCCATTGACTCGGTTAAACACATCAAGCTAAAGATAATAATAAACGAAATGTAGCTTGAGTCATTGCGCAATGGAAAAAGGCCTACGGTGAGGCAAAGCAAAAAAGTGAAGATGCCAGGCAGCCCCGATTCGGTCCATACCTGCATATATTCATTATGAGCGTTGAAATCTAAGCCCTTCGTACTTTTATTGTAATGCTCATAAAAATGCGTTACTGCTTTACTGTTCCCACCTGTTCCCACCCCTGCAAACCAGTTGTCTTTGATTACCGACCAGCTGGCTTGCCATTCCAGCAAACGGTAGCTGACTGAATTCCATTCTGTAACAGTTGTATCTGCTTTGTATTTTGTGATCATCGGCTCTTCTATTACCCTAAATCTTGAGACAGGGATGATCCATAACAAAAATAGAAGAAGGACTGATGAAAGAACGATCGGTACGTAAACCTTAACCTGTTTCTCTTGCCTTTTTTTTACTACTATGTAAACTATCGAACAAATAAAAGCAAGGGTGGCAGTTCGTGAAGCTAAAAGGACAAGTGCGCAAACGATTATGAGCCCCAAGATACTATTGATAATTTTCTCTGTTCTGGTTTGATAATTTTCTGTGAAAAGAATGACCATGCAGAAAACCAAATACATCGACAAGTAACCAGGGTGTATGCCTACACCATTCGCCAACTGGATGTAAGAGAAATGAGTCCATACTGACGAAACGTCTGGATGGAAAAGCATAAAATTTTCGCTCGTACGAATATCAAAATTTTCTGCGGGGCTCCCTTGAAAAAAAGAATAGGCAGCAAGGATCAGGCAAGCCAGAACTACAGCACTGCAAGAGTAAACAAAACTGCGCTTCAGAAATTCAAAAAAATCTTTGTGCAACACCCTCCCTGTTGCAATTAAAATGGGGAAAGCCAAAAAGATTATTTTTTTATCAAGCATAGCTAATCCTCTGCTTGCATCGAGCGTGTAAAGCATTCCGATTAACAGTACCATATAATAAATGAGAAAAGGCAGTGTCCACTTCGCATCTTTCAATCGCTGCCATTTCATTTTAAAATCACCATCTGCAATCCAAAGGATCGTCAATAAAAAAAGACTGATATTAATTGCTATAGGAGGCCACGGCAATGTGGCTACACAAAGCCACCAAGTGAGTTGATGCCAACGATCAGGATTTTCTTTGGCAAGAAAATTCATGCAGCCTTTACTTCGCGAAGTTTCCGATCAGAGTCACCGGCTCTTCTAGCTTGTGTATTCGCCTTTCGATTTATCGAGATTCGTTGTCTATCAAAAAACCATCCCCACTTATTAAAGTATTGGAAGGCGCTTTTAGTATTGTGAAAAGTCAAGCCTAAATCCTTGTAAGAGCCACGAGCATGCACGTGATTGATTTCTGCACCAGGAAAAAACAGTGTTTCAAATTGTTGGTGAATCCTGCGGGATAGATCTGTATCTTCGGCATAAAGAAAAAAACGTTCATCGAATAATCCGGTCTTTTTCAATGAGTCGTTTCTCAAAAACATAAAACACCCCGACAGAAACGGCACATTCATTACGAACTTGTAGCCGCTGGCTTTCATTTCGTACCGCTCATTTAGATTTCTAAACCAGGTTTTAAAGGGAAAAAATCTTCGGGTAGCAAGATCAAGCGGAGTGGGTAGAAGTTTGCAATACATCTGCACTTCACCTTCTGAATTTAATACTCTGGGCATTGCAAGTCCTGCTTGTGGATTCTCTTCCATAAAGTGATACAACTTCTCTATTGTATCCGAAGCAAAAGAGACATCTGGATTGAGAACGAGGTGGTAGCGAGATCGGTTAATAAATTCCCGAAGAGCTAAATTATGAGCTCTTCCGTAACCAAGGTTTTTGTTATTGAAAATATAAGTTATTCCGTCGTGATCACAGTTATTCCGAAGTTCATCGGATGGTGAATTGTCGATGACCATGAGCGGTCCGGTAACAGAACTCTTAAGAAAGCTATTGATAGCCCTCTGCAAGAGGAAGGGATCATTTTTATAAACAACAATTGAGGCAGTGATCTTTTCCATTCGTTAATGTTGCCATAGCGCTTTTGCAAGTTGCAACCTTGAAATTACCTTTTTATTCCATGAGTTTTTACTTCGCTCACCGGTGGTTGAATAATTCCCCTTGTGCCTCCTGTGATCTACCAAAGTTTGGGGGATAAATTTCACGTTAAAATATCGTTGAGCTATAACCCCTATCCATTGATCGTACATTATAAATTTTAATGGGAACGGCATGATCCTTCCCAAAAGGTTCCTCCGAAATGCCATGCAACAGCCAACAAAGGAATTTTTAATTAAGTTTTTAATTAGCCCTTTTTGGGAGTTATTTTTTTCAAAAAATGATTCGCTCAATACATCCCCATTTTCATCGATCAGTCGACAATTGCAAACTACCAGATCACATGACGCAAGTTCGCTTTTCATGATTTCGATTTTGTTGGGATGCCAAACATCGTCCTGATCCGCCAGAAAAATAATTTCGTTATTGCAATGGCTAAGAGCGTATTCAAAGTTTTTTGATGGATCACCAAACTTCTTTTGAGGTAACCGATGAATTCTAGAGTCTAAGTAGGATTTAACAATCTCAGGAGTGGAATCAGTAGAATCATCGTCAGAGATGATCAGTTCGTCTCCATCCTTTAGCTGCGGTAAAATGGAATCAATCTGCTGCCGCAAGAACAACTCACCATTATGAACCGCCATGCAAACGGATATTTTCATTGGCCAAGCTTTAGCTGACTCATTTTATTTTCAACCCATGGAAAAACCAATGGATAAACGAGCTGAAACCCCAATGCCATCAATCTGATCATGTTGTCATAAGTCAAAAACAAATAGGTAGTACACAAAAGAGCGATGGAAACTAATTGGTAGGGGTTATTCATAATCATTTTACGATAAGCCATAGGACCGATCAACACAAATAAGCCCATGGCAATAACTCCCGTCCAACCTAAATAGCTGTAACTTCTGCAATACACTGTCGACACATTAAAAGGATCCTTGATATTGTTCTCTTTTTCCCGCTCAATGCTAAATAGCTTATTGATCCGTTTTGAAAGGGATTCAAAGAGCCATTCGTTATTGATATATTCTAAAATTCGAGTTAGTGTAATCGGTTTAGTAGGATAAGTGTTGATATTAACCTGAAGATTAGCCAATGGAGAAGAAATATAAATGTAAGGCCAGAAAAATTCCTTTGGGATAATTGAATTTCTGAATTGTACTGTAGCTTTTCCATTGTCTAAAAACGAATTTTGATCGTAACTCGTCTTGGATTCGAATGATACGCGTGCAGTCCCCACAACTCCGAATAAGTAAAACAGCGTTATAATTATTGGAACACTGAGAAGAAGTTTTTTGTAAGGAATTTTATCGAGACAAAGCAGATACAAAAAAAAGCTGCTGGCTAAATTAAAAAAGAGCATCGATCGACTGTAAATGAGAATTGCCGATGACATATTAATAAAGTAAAGAAGGAGGTATACTTTTTTCTTACTTTCTAAAAGCAGGCGGAATAGATAGATGCAATAGAAGGAGGTGAATGTGACTGTAAAAACATGAAGCGATGGAACCCCAAAAGTTTTATAATCATAAGATATATTAAATAGCATTTTGAAAAGGGGAACTCCTCCCTCGTGCACAAAGTCCATCGACCAGCAGATGTAAAGAAAAATAGTCACAGCCCAAGGGTTCAATTTTGGCGCCGATGTCTCTCTCTTTTTATTTTCGATGAATTTGTTTTTAAACCACCATTTTGAAAAAGCAAAATGGGCAAACATAGTTGCAGTAAGAAAAGTAATCAATGAAACACTAAGCTTAGGGTAAATTTCTGACCACCCTAATTGGTAAACCAGTAATGAAAAAATAAATCCAAGAATGTAACAAGAATATGGATTAATCATGTTGACGAAAGTAAGAAACTATAAACTGAAAATTTTTGAATTCAAGTGAAAGTTTGATAGCTCTTAGCGAAGCTCGAAAAGAGATCATCCAATCGGAAGGCCGATAATTATTCTTAAAGCATCGAGCCGCATTGAGGTAACTTTGGAAGCGCTTCAATCTGTCGCTCATATTAGCTGGTGAAGTTGCAGCCAGGTGATGTGTAGCAATGACGTTGGCAACAGCAAAGAATTGGTTGTGCCTTCGAAGGCGACACACAAAGGAAAAATCGCTGAAATCAAGAGGAAATCTTTCATCATACATCCCTGCTTTTTCAAATTCATCGATCGAAATGAGAAGGCCGGAATTATGAAAAAAAAATTCACTCAAATTTAATGGCCGATCCTTTCGAACTTCGCTTAGCCTTTGTCCACCTCCTAAGTAAAATTTTAATGGAGAGACAATTGCCGTTTGGTCAGCGAGCTGAGGTATAATGATTGGACAATTGAATTTCACCATTGTCTTTTGGTATTCATCAAATGAATTAACAGGAAATACTGTGTCCTGATCTACCAACAACATCCAGGTTTTGTTTTGTGCTTTTGCACATTTGAAACCTTCGTTGTAAGCTTTGCTTACACCTGGATTGTTAGAGTTATGCCTGTAAGTTGTGGCCCAAAGTTCATTGAGTTTATAACGATGCTCATGGGGTGAGTTGTCATAAATGAAAATCGAGCTTCTTTGCTGTATGGATTGTAACGCTGTAGTTAAAGAAATGACAGTTGGTGACTCATGGACTTCCATTTTATAGAGAACCAACACCACCATTAATTCGTCAAAGAAATTGTTCCCAACACGTGGCATATCCATTTTACAAGTTAAAAGTTTTATCAATCATAATTCTTCTTGGTTTTTGGGTGAATAGGTTCTTACTTTGAAATCGAACAATTCGTTTTTGAAGAAACAGATTATCAAATGAAAGTCCCTAACAGTCAATCGGAATATTTAGAAGTTTATCAGAATAGCGTTACTGATCCAGAAAAATTTTGGTCGGAGGTAGCAGATGATTTTCATTGGCGAAAGAAATGGAGCAAAACCCTCGAGTGGGATTTTCATAAGCCTGAAGTAAAATGGTTTCTCGGTGGCAAATTGAACATTACCGAAAATTGCATTGACCGGCATCTTCCATCTCGTGCGAATGACGTTGCGATTCTTTGGGAGTCCAACGACCCTAAAGAACCTTCACGGAAAATTACTTATCAAGAACTTCACGATGAGGTGTGCAGAGTGGGTAATATGTTAAAAGCACATGGAGTCAAAAAAGGTGATCGTGTTTGCATTTACATGCCTATGGTTCCAGAAGCGGCTTACGCAATTCTCGGATGTGCCAGGATTGGTGCCGTTCATTCGGTTGTTTTTGCTGGGTTTTCTTCCGGCTCATTGGTTGATAGGATCAATGACTCGCAATGTAAACTGGTGCTCACTGCTGATGGTGCTATGCGCGGCGACAAACGTGTGGATTTAAAATTGATTGTCGATAACGCAATAGAGAAGTGCCCATCAATTGAAACTGTAATTGTTTTGGAACGCACACAATCGCATCCGTTCATGAAACACGATCGCGATTCTTGGTGGGACAAGGAAATGAAAAAAGTCGAGCCCGTTTGTCCTGCTGAAGAAATGGATGCCGAAGATTTACTTTTTATTCTATATACATCTGGAAGTACGGGCAAGCCCAAGGGAATGGTGCACACTATTGCGGGCTATATGGTTTTTGTGAATTATACTTTTCGCACTGCCTTTCAATACAAGCCCGGACAAATTTACTGGTGCACTGCTGACATTGGTTGGATCACCGGCCATTCTTATATTGTGTATGGTCCGCTTTCAGCTGGAGCAACTACACTTATGTTTGAAGGCATTCCCTCATGGCCTGACATGGGAAGATTCTGGCACGTGGTTGAAAAACATCGGGTGAATATATTTTATACTGCACCTACGGCTATTCGTTCCTTGCAAACTGCTCCAATTGATCTAGTAGAAAAATATGATCTCTCGTCGTTAGAAGTGATCGGAAGTGTTGGTGAACCGATCAACGAAGAGGCATGGCATTGGTATCATAAACATATTGGTAAAGAAAAATGCCCAGTAGTAGACACATGGTGGCAAACGGAGACCGGTGGATTTATGATCTCACCAATTGCGAACGTTACAAAGCTAAAACCTGCATTCGCTTCATTTCCTTTACCAGGAGTTCAACCTGCGGTGATGGATGAAAAAGGAAATGAACTTTCTGGTAATAATATTGAAGGACGATTGGCTATGAAATTTCCATGGCCTTCCATGGCGAGAACTATTTATGGCAATCATCAGCGTTTCAAGGAAACTTATTTTTCCACTTTCCCGGGAAAGTATTTTACCGGAGATGGATGCAAGCGCGATGACGAAGGATATTATCGTATCACGGGAAGAGTGGATGATATATTAATTGTGTCGGGTCATAACTTAGGAACAGCGGAAATCGAAAGCGCAATTGACGAACACTCGGCTGTGGCTGAATCTGCTGTGGTCGGTTATCCTCATGATATTAAAGGTCAAGCGGTATATGCATTTGTCATTTGCTATGATAAACCGCGAGACGAAGACAAAGTGCGCAACGAGATTCGTGAGACCGTTTCAAAAATTATCGGACCGATCGCCAAGCCAGATAAAATTCAATTCGTGAGTGGACTTCCTAAAACCCGCTCGGGAAAAATTATGAGAAGAATTCTACGTAAAGTGGCTGAAGGCGATACTTCTAATCTTGGTGATGTTACCACACTCCTTGATCCGGGTGTTGTGGAAGAGATTAAGAATGGAGCTTTGTAATGATTGCAAAAGCAACTTTAGCAGATATCCCTGCTTTGAACAAACTTGTCAACTCAGCTTACCGCGGTGATTCTTCCCGCAAAGGATGGACTACCGAGGCTGATCTTCTGGATGGCACCCGCACAGATGAGCAAGCGCTGAAAGAATTCTTTTCGAAGCCTGATTCCACCATTCTAAAATACTTGGACGACGGAAAAATTATCGGCTGCGTTCGGTTGGTGAAACATGGCAACCAACTCTATCTCGGAATGTTTGCGGTAGATCCTACTATTCAAAATAAAGGAATTGGAAAAAAAATTTTGCTGGCCGCGGAAGACGAAGCAAGGAAGCAAAATTGCAAGTCAATCGATATGACGGTTATTTCTGTACGTGCAGAGCTTATCGATTGGTATAAGCGAAACGGTTATGTAGAAGTTGGTGAAAAAAAGCCAATGGTCTTCGATAATCCTAGCGGAGGAATTCCTAAAAAGGATTTATATTTTATTACTTTGGAGAAATTTTTAGACTAAACGAATTTATCAATGGAAATCAGTGGCGTGGTTATAAATCTATTACCGCTTCAAAGCGGTCAAGGGAAAAACGGAACCTGGAAGAAACAAGAATTTATCCTCGAAACTCCCGGGCAATATCCTAAAAAAGTTTGCATGAACTTGTGGGGAGATAAAGTAGACGAAATAAAAATCTCGGTTGGCGATAAAATTACAGCCTCCATTAATATAGAGAGCCGCGAATATAATGGCCGCTGGTACACCGATGTGAGGGCCTGGAAAGTTCAAAAAGAATCAGGTGGTGGAAGTGGAAGAGGTAGTGATACTCCGCCTCCTGCGGATGACAATTTTGTTCCAGACAATTCAGGTACTGACGATCTGCCTTTTTAATAAAATTTGAAGATTTGAAATTATTCGGATCTAATTTCAAATCTTCAAATCGATTCACCTTAAATTTATTCGAGAGGAATATCTCCTGGCTGTTCCCCGATCACTTCAACCTTAGGCGGTAACAGTTTATACATCACCGGTGTCACCAATCGCGAAAGTAAAGTGGAGCTTATCAACCCACCGATAATCACCAACGCAAGCGGCGAGTAAAGTGGATTGCCTTCAATAGCCAATGGAATCAATCCTCCTATTGCAGTAAGTGAAGTCAATACAATCGGAACGAAACGAATCTCTCCTGCTTTTTCAATCGCTTCATCCAGTGGCACACCTCGCTCACGCAATTGATGAGTGAAGTCAACCAACAAGATTGAATTCTTTACTTCTATTCCCACCAAAGCGATCAGACCGATCACTGCAACAAACGACAATGGATTTCCAGTGAGGAACAACATTGACACAGCACCAATCACACCCAATGGAATTACCGACAAAACAATCAACGTGCTTTTGAAATTTCCAAATTCAAGCACAAGCACCGCGATGAACCCGAATGCAGTGATCATAATGATTGCACCAAGTCCTCCAAAAGATTCCTGTTTGTTTTCAACCTCACCGGCAGCCATATAATGATATCCTTTCGGGAAAGCGTATTTGTCTAATTTCTTCAAGACTTCTTTCGTCACATTCTCATATAAGTAGCCACTCTTCACAAATGCCGTGACTGTTGAGAAACGGGCTTTATCATAGTGGCGAACTAAATTTGGTGACGTTTCAAACTCAATGGTGGCAATTTGTTTTAATGGAATGGCTTGACCACTTACGGAATTGACAAACAATTTGTCAAACACGTCGAAGGTTGCAAACTTTTCTTTTGGCAGTGTCACGTTGATGTTGATTTCATCTTCACCTTCGCCAGGTGTAAATGTTCCTACATTAAACCCAGCAACTCCAAGTCGCACAATGCGGTCGATATCACTAATAGCAACTCCAAGCTCTCCGGCTTTCTCTTTGTTGATCTTAACTCGCAAATCAGTTTGTTGATTTGCGAGCGGATTATTTACATAAATGGTGCCTGGTTCTTTCTTTAAAATTTGCTCGGCATCCAAAGAAATTTTTCGAAGCGTGTCCAGATTTTCACCGAACAACCGAATGGCGATCGGCGCTTCAAGTGGCGGACCTTGTTCAAAATCTTTCACTTCTATTTTTGCATTCGGATAGTAAAAGAATTTTTCACGAAGCTTATCGATCAGCTTTGTTTTCTTTTCAGGAGTGAGATTATTTAATTGAACGTAAAACTGAGCGAAGTTGGGAGATTCACTTCGGGCAATAACATTGTAGTAAATTCTTGGATTTCCTTTACCAACATTAGTGGTAAAGTAAGTGATGTCTTTTTCTTTTTTCAGTTCGCTTTCAACATAACGCGCAATGCGATCAGTTTCATAAATACTTGTGCTGTTGGGTGCTTCGATGTTAATTAAAAACTGAGGCTTCTCCGATTTAGGGAACAAGCTAAATCCAACCACAGGAAAGAGCATTAGGCTTCCAACAAAAAGTACCAATGCCAACCCAAGTGTCGTCCATGGATGTCGAAGTGACCAATGCAAAACTTTAGTGTACGTGCCACTGATTACTTTTTTCAATGCACGAAGGAAAATATTTCCTTGCGGAGATGCATGCGCTTTTAAAAGTCTGCTTGACAGGAATGGTACTATCGTAAGAGACACAAACAATGAAGCAAGGATGGTTGTGATAACGGCCATCGGGAGACTGCGAATAAAGTCTCCGGCTTGTTCTGGTAAAAAAACTAACGGTAAGAATGCCAGGATCAATGTAGCTGTACAACCAAGTACGGCCAATCCAATTTGTTTTGTCGCTTCGATAGAAGCTTCCCGTTTGGTTTTTCCGGCACGAAGATATCGTTCGATATTTTCAATAACCACGATAGAATCATCCACCAAAATTCCAAGCGCCACAATCAAACCCACTATGCTTAACTGGTTAATAGAGTAACCAAGAAAGTCAAGCATAAACAGGCCAGTGAAAATGGAAAGAGGAATGGAGATCATCACCACAAATGCTGCACGCGAACCCAATGGCAAAAGTGTAATCGACACTAATAGAATAGCAATGCCAAAATCTTTTGCAAAGCGGCCTAACCTTTTCTCTACGCTTTTAGCTTGCTCAAAGTTTTTTACCATTTTGATATTGGAGGGCAAATCTTTTTCAAACTGATCAAGAACCGGAGTAACTTGATCGTCAACTTGAAAAATGTTTTGTCCATCTTTCTGAGCAGCCGTGAGCAATACGCTTCTAAATCCGTTCAGCCGCACAAGATGGGCTTCATCTTCGTATCCACTTTCCACATCGGCCACATCTTTGAGATAAACAATTTTTCCGTTAGCAGAATAGATAATTGTATTTTTAATTTCATTGATGTCTTTATATTCTCCACTGGTTTTCACATTAAACCTCCGCGTATTCATTTGAATATTACCTCCTGGAATGTTTACGCTTTCGCTTTGCAATGCTCCAATTACTGCCCCTACAGGAATATGTTGCTGCGCCAGCTTTTCTATATTAAGAGATACACGAACTTGTTGATCAGGATAGCCGTGTGTTTCGATCTTCTTCAAACTTTTGATTCGTTCGAGTCGGTCTTCAAGTGTTTCCACCTGCTTTTGCAACTCGCGGTAGGTTGCAGTTTCAGAAACAAGAGCCAATTGTAAAATGCTTACATCCGTTGAGGAGAATTTTATAATTCTTATGTCAAAAATACCTTGTGGCAATTCACTGCGAAGGGCGTTTACCTCTCGTACTACTTCCTGGTATTTTTCATCGGGATCTTGTTCATGCTTGTAATCAATACGAACTGTCGCAAGCCCGTCATACACATCCGAAGTCAGGCGTTTGATATTATCGAGTTCATTAAATCGTTTCTCGATAGGATCTACCACCAACTTCTCCATGTCCGTAGGGCTGGTGCCCGGGTACACAACAATGGCAACAAAAGAAGGAGCGGTAGTTTCTGGATCTTCACCGCGTGGCATGTTGAACAGCGAGTTCAACCCAAGGGCGAGCAGCAAAACAAAAATGATAAGCGTGAACTGATAGTTCTTTACTGAAAATTCGGCAATGCGCATAACTTATAATTATTTGCTTTCGATTTTTACAGTTGAATTCTCAGTGAGAAAAGCAGATCCAGCTGTGATCACTTCACTTACATTGGCAAGGCCATCTAAAATATAGGCGCTCTGATTTTCGAGATACGCGATCGTAACAGGAAGTTTTTCTACCGATTTTTTATCAGGCTTCACGATAAACACAAATGCTTTTTTTCCCTGCCCTTCCACGATCGATTCAATGGGAACACTTTGTAGTTTTTTCTTTGATGAAGGAAATACTTCCACTTTGGCAAACATGCCTGATGCTATTTTTTTATGCCCAGGCTTTATACGTACTTCCGCTTGATAAAGGCCGGTCACTTGGTCTGCACCTTCATTAATTACATTCAGGTCTCCGTCAAAAAATTCGTTGGGATAAGCATCGGTATAGATTCTGGCATGATCACCTTTTTTCACACGCACCCAATCCACATCGGGCAAACCTATTTTTACGATCCAGTCGTTGTTGGCGGCTGAATTGATAATCACAACTGGCATTCCACCGCTGATTAACTCACCTTCATTCACAAATTTCTTGATCACCTTTCCTGAAGTGTTTGCACGAATGGTAGAAAACTGTCGGTTGAAAGAAGCTATCCTGTAATTTTCATTGGCCACATCGAATGCAGTTTGAAGATTTTGAATTTGTTCAAGTGTAGCTGCCGAATCTTTTAGCAAACGTTGTCCTCGTTCTAAGTCGCGTTTTGTTTTTTCAAGATTATTTTTTGCCTGACTTACTTGCGCGTCAATTTCTGTAAGATCAAGCGAAGCCAGCAATTGCCCTTTACTTACGTCTTCGCCTTCTTTCACATAAATTCTTGAAATAACTCCACCCACTTTAAACGAAAGTTTTGATTCGTTTTCAGTGGAGATAAGACCGGAACTAATGACAGGTAAACTGTATTCTCCGGTTTGCACTGGTGTGAGTTTTACGGCAACAGCGGATTCATCAATAGAAACTGAAGCTGATTCTTTTTTTTCGTTTTTAGAGCATGTCCACAGAAGAATGCCCAGAGAGATAGGGATCACAAGTGTGAGAAATAACTTTTTCATAAAAGGAATATTAGAGGTTGTTTATGGTTTTCTGTAAGTCGGCCGACTTGCGAAGCAATTCGTAATGGTTGATGTTATTCACCAATTGCGCTCGAGTGAGTTTATTTTGAGCATCTAGGTATTCGAGCATAATCACCTGGCCTTCGTTGTATTTTGCGCGGATGATTTGAAATGATTTTTCAGAACTCTTTACACCACTTTGTGAAGCAGCATAAACTTCCTTAGCAGCTCCCAGTTCATAGTAAGCCTGAATCACTTGCAATTCAATTTGTTTTTTTAGCTGATCCATTCTGTTCTCCGTCATGCGATAGTCAATTCGCGCTTGTTGAACACGCGATCTTTTTTCTCCGCCTTTAAAAAGATCCCAGCTCAAGCCGAATTGTACAAGCCAATACTGCTGGTCACTCTTGAATGTGTAGCTAAAACCCTGATAGCCGACATCACCTGCGACGTTGATTTTTGGCAGTAAAGCGTTTCCTTGATTGAGATTAACAATCTGGCCTGTAGCATTCATGGTGTGCTGAAGTTGCTGTACTTCTTGTCGTTGCTGAATCGCTGTTTGCTTTAGCGTTCCAATTTCTTCTGCTGAATTGTCGGTTATGAATAATAGTGTATCTCTTTCAACCGGAATATTCATATCTCGATTGAGCAGGAAGTTGAAATAGGCTTGCGCGACCTGAAAATTCTTTTCACTCTCAGCAAGAGCCTGATCGGTTTTATCAATTTCGAATTCGGCATTGAGCACCGCGTCCTTAGTTGCTTTAC
>DASYTA010000488.1:0-3716 GCA_036002745.1 Cyclobacteriaceae bacterium
CTTTAATTATAACAATAGTAGACTATAGAATGAATAACAGGCTAGTGATAAAACCAATAACCCAATGACATGGAAATAAACAACAAAAAAGAATTATTTGGCGTAGTGCCTATTATTCCGACACCATTTACCGAAAAAGAAGAAATTGATGAAGAGGCTTTAAGAAGATTGATAGATTTTGCTGTCGCAGCCGGAGTAGAAGCTGCATGTTTGCCTGCTTATGCAAGTGAGTTTTATAAACTAACTGATGAAGAAAAATTAGGCGTTGTAAAAATTGCGACAGATCATTCTGGCGGGCGACTACAAATTATTGCGCAATCAAATCATCCGTCTTTAAAAGTTGCCATCAAATTGGCTCAGGCAAATGTTGAAGCTGGTGCAGATATTATTTCACTGGCAGTGCCGCGTATTTTCAGTTTACCTGAAGATTCTTTGAGAGAATATTTGAGCAGTTTCATGCAAGCTGTCCCGTACACCCCTGTATTAGTACAGGATTTTAATCCATCAGGTCAATCAATTAGTGTTAAGTTGATTAAAGAATTGATCGATGAGCATTCCAACTTTAGATATCTAAAACTCGAAGAGCCACTGGGTGCTCCTAAGTTTGCGGACATTATCAAATCGACAGAAGGAAAAGTTGGATTGCTGGAAGGATGGGGCGGACTTTACATGATGGAATTAATTCCAATTGGTATTACAGGGGTGATGCCCGGCTTAGCGGTTTCGGATATCTTGCAAAAAATATTCATATTACGAAAAAAGGGAGAAAATGAAAGAGCCTTTGATCTGTTTGAAAAGGTAATGCCACAAATATTTTTTTCACTTCAGAATATGGAACTGTTTCACTATGCCGAGAAAGAATTATTAATAGCAAGAGGAGTATTGTCAAATAGTGTTGCGCGTAAGGCAACATATACACCTGATGCATCTACGAAAGCATACATTAAAGAATTAAATGACAGGATTGTTCGTTTGGTGAATGAAAAGGATTATCAAAAAAGTTGAAATCCCATAATAAAAAAATGAAAACAAATAGGGTTCACAGATTTATTAAAGCATTCGTCATTGCATGCTGCTTATGCTTATGTTCAATGGAAGGCATTGCTACTGAAAAACCTTCAATATTCCCTGTTCCGCAACAGAGTGAAGTTACGAATGAGAGTTTTATTTTGGACGAGACCGTATCAATTGTCATTCCTCCAAATGTTAGTAAGGCGGATTTTTCTCTCGCCAATTTTCTTGTAGGTGAGTTGACTGATAAATACGGTTTGGTCATAAAAATCGAAACTCTTTCGGATATTCCTGTGGGCAGAAAGGTAATGGTCATGGGAACGCTGAACAATTCTATCGTAAAAAAATATTGTAAAAAAAATGAACTAGAACTGACTGAAAAAAACCCGGGCAAAGAGGGTTATATATTGCAAGTCAGCAACAACCTGGTCGTTATTGGAGGATGCGATGACGCGGGAGCGTTTTTCGGACTGCAGTCGCTACGTCAATTAATTGATGCCGGTGAAGGGAAGAAAATCCAGGGGATAAAAGTGAGAGACTGGCCAAGCTTTCCATTCAGGGCAATAAAGGTCTACGTGCCGGGACCGGAGAACATCGCTTTTTTCAAGCGCTTTTTGAGAGATTTTATGGCACTATACAAGTACAATAAAGTGATGATTGAATTTAATTCCATGCGGCTTGATAAGCATCCCGAAGTAAATGCAGGATGGGTAGAATTTGCAAAGTACATGCAGTACACACGTTTAAATGAAACACAGGGAATTCATGGAGAAACGAAAAACTCGACACATTATGATGCAGGAGATGGATTTATAATCGAAAAGAAAGACGTCAAAGATCTGGTGGATTTTGCACAAGAAAATTTTATAGAAGTTATTCCTGAAATTCCTTCTCTGACTCACGCCTATTCTCTGTTGACAAGACATCCTGAATTAGCCGAATATCCCGGCGATAAATGGCCGGACACGTATTGTCCATCAAACCCCGCATCTTATAAGCTGATGTTTGACGTATATGATGAATACATTGATGTTACTCATCCAAAAATGATCCACATCGGGCATGATGAATGGTGGGGTGCGCCTTTGGATGTTTGCCCTCGTTGTAAGGGAAAAGATTATTCCGGTTTATATGCGGGTGATGTGAAAAAAATCCATGACCACTTAGCAGCTAAAGGAATCAAGACCGCGATGTGGGGAGATTTTTTATTAGAAAGTGTCAGGGGAGTTGGACCGGTTGAGAGAATTTCTTCTACCGGAAGAAAATATAAAACGCCTGGTGGATTGCGACCGGAAGTGGTGCAGAAAACTATTCCGAAAGACGTTTTAATTTTCAACTGGTTTTATTCAGATGAAAAAAAGGAACTAGAGCTGCAAAAATTTGGATTTAAACAAGTCTATGGGAATTTCGAACCCAACATAAGCCACTGGAATGAGCGCATAAAAAAATTTGATCTCATGGGAGGTGCGCCGTCTTCCTGGGCTTCAACAAATGAATTCAATTTCGGAAAGGATTTATTATCAGATTTTCTTGGCTGCGCGAACCTGTTATGGTCTTCCCACACCATAAGGCAGGAGGATTTAGCTCCCATTGTATGGCAATTGGTTCCCTCAATAAGAAAAAGTTTTAAAGCTGAAAGAGTTCCAAGTGAAGATGGAGATATGGTTGTGCCTATTGATATATCTTCGCATTTCAACCTGTCAAAAGATTCAAAGGTTTTTGGTGTTGATTTGGCTTCTTTAAAAGAGGGGCAAGTACACAATAGGTTTAAGTTGTTTAATTTGAGTGACACTTCTGCGAATTGCGCAATTGCAGTAGGTTCCATCGGCAGTGATAAAAATGCTTTGCCAAACGAAGTCTCAGGTATCCAAGTAAATGAAGATGTGAGCAGCCTGATATTTTTACAAGCATCCGCGCTCCCTGCAGGAAATCAAAAGGCTTACTTTAATATTCCGGATAATTTTGATGCAGCAGATGTTTTGGGATGGTATGAAATAGTGTACGAAGATGAATACAGGGAAATTGTTCCGGTCCAATATGGTGTCAATATTTTGGAGTGGAACCCCGGTGGGGAAAAGAGTCTTAATAAAAATGAAGGAGAAACAGGGTCAGCGCAAAAAACGTACAGCTATGAAGCCGATGCCATTAATTGTTCTTCCAATGAAAAAGAAAAGCCAATCACATTCTTTGCCTTTGAGTGGGTGAACAAACGTTTTGGTAAAAAGATCAAAGAGGTGAATTTACTCGGAACCGAAAATTACCAGGCGCTTCAGCAAGAGTATTCCAAACCTGTTACACAACCTGCGCCTTCAAATGCTATTTTATTAATTGGATTGAGCAAAGTGATAAAAAGAGAACCTCTGCACCCTCAATAAGCTCCTAATAGAAATGTCCTTAATGAATCCCGCTCCCTAAAGTTCAACTCTCTCCATGTGTGGCACAAGGAAATGTATGATCAGCCAGGCGATTAAAAATGATGATGCGCAAATAATAAAAATAATATTGTAGCCTGTTATAATATTGCCTGCGTTTTTGTAAAACTCTAAAATGTAACCGATAAAAAGAGGAAACAACACGCTGCCAATTGCGCCAAACATCCCACCCAGCCCAACAACTGAACTCGTTACTCTTTTTGGAAACATGTCAGGAACAATTGAAAAAATATTTGCACTCCAGGCTTGATTCGCCGCAGCAGAAAGAGCTAT
>DASYTA010000489.1:0-3750 GCA_036002745.1 Cyclobacteriaceae bacterium
GTACACCGATGGAATTCTTTAGTCCCTCAGCAAACATTGTACTCTGATTATAACCTCGTTTCATCTGCCGTATGCGGTGTAATGGCATCGGGATGATTATATCGAATTCATTAGCCAGCCCAATATCAGTTATCTCCTTCCCAAAAAATTGTCCAAGCCTCCTCCCAACTTCTGGATGATTGTTGTATTTCAATTGGTGCAACAAGTGCTGAACAATTCCGGTTTTTCTAAATTTTAGAAATGCCGTAGCATATTTGATAGGCAATCTGCCAACAAATTTTTCCTTCACAGGATTCTCACCATTGAATGGGTATCCTGTACGAGGAAGATCGAGAATGCAGCGAGTACATAAAATTTCTTCTCCCTTAACCAATCCAGACGAGCAACCCAAGCAATACTCAGGAAAGAATAAACTTGTGAAATCAGAAAGCAGCCTTACCCATTGCTTCTCATTTGATTTGACCTTGAACAAACTCATCTTTGTATTAAAATAATTTTATGAGCTTAGTAAAGCAATTTAATGAATACCGAAGCAAGATGAACGAAAAGATCCTTGCTGCCGATAACCTGATTATCAAACGGATTTTCAATCTCGACACCAATGCTTACCAAGAAGGCGCGCTAGATATAAGATCGAAAGAATTAATTGGCCTTACTTGCTCTTTGGTTTTGCGGTGTGACGACTGCGTGAAATATCATCTTGGCAAATGCAAAGAGATTAACTTAACTACCGAAGAGGTGCATGAAGCAATGGGTGTGGCAACATTAATTGGTGGAACCATTGTAATACCACATTTGCGCAGGGCTTTTGAGTTTTGGGATGAATTGAAGAAAGGTTGATTTATGTTTAAACGAGACCTTGAATCAGACAGGCACTGGCAGGAATTGCTTAATGAACTTGAAAAGAATTTTGGAAAAAGACCGAAGGACCTTAATGCTGTGCTTTTCATAATTGGAGTACAAGAATTAGGGAAGGGAGCCAAAAATTTTTCAAAAGAGGAAAAGCAAGACTTGATGCACATTGCAATATGCAAAGTGCTGAGTCTGGCTGGCTATTATGAGCTGGAGGGAACAGACGAATCTGGATGGCCCCATTGGAAGCTTATTAAAAAACTACCCCACTTTGACCTGTTGGAGCAGGAAAAACTCTTAAAAATGCTAGTCATTGAGTATTTCGAAAAGGAGATTGGGTGGATCTTACCCTCTCCAACTGAATAAACCACTTGCTCTGCTTTAATTTCGCTTTGATCGAAGATCAGCCTCCATTAACTTTAGTTCTACAAAACTATGATTGCACGAAAGCCGTTGTAAAGATTAGGCATGGACGAGGGGATAAAAGACATTCATAAGAAGATTGCTTTTTTTAAGCAACGATATTATTTGAATTTATTTATTCGCGGGTCAATTCTTGTACCTGCCATTGTTCTCGGGTATTTTCTGGTTGCATCGATTTTGGAGTATAACCTCTGGATGAATCGTCAAACCAGGCTCTTTATTCTTGTTTTATTTTTTATTCTCGTAGCCTTTTGCCTTTTCAGGTTTTTACTGAAACCTATTACGTGGTGGATTAATAAAAAAGGACTTGGGGATGAAGAAAGCGCTAAAATCATTGGCAATTATTTTCCTACTGTTGCCGATCGCCTGTTGAATATCATTCAACTAACAGCATCATCGAAGAAAAGCTCATTGCTAAAGGCCAGTATCAATCAAAAAGCAGAGCATCTCCAAACAGTACCTTTCGAGAAGGCGGTGGACTTAAAGGAGAACAAAAAATATTTACGATACCTCCTTGTACCATTGTCGATCATCATTGTTTTGATTTTTGTTAATGGAAATATTTTTACCAAGAGTGCTCATAGGATAGTTCGATTCGATCAGGAGTTTTCGCCAGAGGCACCATTCCAATTCAATTTCATAAATAAAAATCTTGAAGCGTTTTTCAATGAAGATTTCACTTTGAAAATATCATTGGATGGTTCCGCCATTCCGGAGGCAGCTTACATTGTTTCTGGAAACCAACGCTGGAAAATGGAAAATGCAGGATCTGGAAAATTTGAATATACTTTTGAAAAAATTCAAAATCCTATCAGTTTTCAAATTGAATCTTCCGGCTTTTTCTCTGCCGTGCACAAAATAGAAATGGTAAACAGGCCCGAGATTACCCAATTAAAAATTGCTCTTAGATTTCCTGCCTACATAGGAAGACGCACAGAAGAAATTACAAATGCGGGAAACATTGAAATACCGGAAGGAACCAAAATAACCTGGACTATCAGGACAGCTTTTGCAGCAAAAGCGAAAATTTCATTCGCTTCTATTGGCAATCCGGAAGAGATGCAATTAGTTGGTAATCATGATTTTACGTTTAATAAAAATTTCAATAGTCCAGATCAGTATTCTATCATTTTGGAAAATGAATCCAGCCAGAACAAGGATAAAATTTCTTATTCAATAGATGTAATCAAAGATCAGTATCCTGAAATCGTTGTTGAAAATCTTCAAGATTCTGTTTTGTATAAATCTATTCTGCTCGGTGGCCAACTAAGTGATGATTATGGAATAAGTGAATTGTCGTTGAATTATGAAAGAGAAATATCGGCTAACGAAAGCAAGAAGAATAAAATAAAGATTCCAATTAGTGGGGGTAGACAACAACAAAGTTTTTTCTACTCATGGAATACAGACTCGCTTCACCTAAGTCCTGGTGAAAAAATCTCTTACTATTTTGAAGTATGGGATAACGATGGTGTCAACGGAAGAAAGGCAACAAGATCATCAACCTACACTTTCTCGTTACCTTCTAAAGAAGAGATAAAAAGAACGATCTCCGATCAGCAAGAATCTGCTGAAAATAAAATTGACAAAAATTTGCAAAAGGCGAAGGACCTTCAACAATCCATCAATGATGCACAGCAAAAATTGAGAGGGAAACAAAGCCTGGATTGGCAAGACAAAAAATTGCTGGAAGATTTAATAAATCAAAAACAAAAGCTTGATCAAGACATTAATAACCTACAGAAGGAAAACAAATTGCTTGAGCAGAAAAAAGAAGCGTTCACCGAAGAAAATGAACGCATAAAAGCGAAGTCAGAACAACTGCAGAAATTAATGAACGAGCTCCTGGATGAAGAAACCAAAAAGCTATTCAATGAACTCGAAAAGTTGCTAAAGGAAAATGCCGATCTTCAACAAATTCAGAAGATGCTCGACAAGATGGATCGTAAAGAAATCAATTTGGAGAAAGAGCTTGAGCGAACATTGTCGTTATTCAAACAGCTTCAATATGATTACAAATTAGACCAGGCAATTAATGAAATAAAATCGCAAGCTGAAAAACAAGAAAAACTGCTAGACCAGACCGAAAAGTCGACAAAAGAAGAAACTGATAAAGGGAAGGATAGTAAGAATAATTCACCGACCGACAGTCTTAACTCTGAAAAGAAAACAAATGAAAGCTTGGCAAAGGACCAAGAGTCTATTGAAAAAGAGACAAAAGAGTTTGAAAAATCTATAGAAGACTTAAAGGAATTAGGAAAAGATATTGATCAAGAACAAGACAAGCTTCCGAGCAAAGAAGATCTCGAGCAATTGAAAGACTCTGAGCAGCAAAGCAAACAGTCGCTAGAGCAGGGTGATCCAAAGAAATCTTCAGGTCAACAAAAGAAATCCCTTAAGCAAATGAAACAAATGGAGCAGCAGCTTCAGGGAATGCAAAGCTCAATGGAAATGGAAATAGACACTCAAAACCTG
>DASYTA010000490.1:0-5388 GCA_036002745.1 Cyclobacteriaceae bacterium
GATGGCAGCTTGCTGGTAGCAAAATATGGCAATGGGCATTACGTTTATACTTCACTTTCTTTTTTCCGCGAGTTGCCTGAAGGAGTGCCTGGGGCATACAAACTTTTTGCGAATATTGTCTCGCTTGGCAAGAGCACTAAACCTGCACAGACGAAAGTTAAATCAAAAGCAAAATGAGCGAAGAGAAACCTCCGTTGTTCCATTCATGGAAGACTTGGTATAAACTCGTTCTCGCTGTGATGTTGATTCAGGTGATCGCGTATTTCCTGATTACAAAATCTTTTTCATGAGCACACTGGACTGGCTTGTACTTTTTGGCACACTATCATTCATTGTTCTCTACGGCACCTGGAAGTCGCGTGGGTCTAATGTGGAATCTTTTTTGAAAGGCGATCAGCAATTGAAATGGTGGATGATCGGTGTTTCCATAATGGCGACCCAAGCCAGTGCAGTTACTTTTCTTTCTACGCCAGGTCAAGCCATCGAAGATGGAATGAGGTTTATTCAATTTTATTTCGGATTGCCCTTAGCGATGGTAATCATTTCGATAACGATGTTGCCGATCTACTACAAGTTGAAAGTGTATACAGCCTATGAGTATCTCGAAACTCGATTTGATTTAAAAACCAGAACTCTTGCCGCCATTTTATTTTTGATTCTCCGTGGACTATCAGCAGGCATTACATTGTTTGCACCATCACTTGTTTTATCTACAATTCTTGGATGGAATATTTTCTTCACCACGTTGCTCATCGGTGCATTGGTAATTATTTACACGGTTTCAGGAGGGAGTAAAGCTGTAAGCATAACGCAGCGCTATCAAATGACTGTAATACTTGCTGGCATGGCGATGGCAGGCATCATAGCCTTCACCTTGTTGCCAACTGATATTTCTTTCTTGGATACTGTTCGAGTAGCCGGTGAGCTTGGTAAACTCAATATTGTGACGACCGATTTTAAGCTGAGCGACCGCTTTAACATTTGGTCGGGATTGCTGGCTTCAACTTTTTTATTTCTTTCTTATTTCGGAACTGATCAATCTCAAGTAGCCCGATACTTAGGTGGTAAGTCCCTCACTGAAAGCCGCATGGGTTTAATTTTCAATGGCCTGCTCAAGATTCCTATGCAGTTTCTTATTCTCTTCATTGGCGTACTCGTCTTTGTTTTTTATCTATTTAATCAACCGCCAGTATTTCATAATCAGGTTTTGGTTGAACAAGCAAGACAAACTCAAAAAGGTACAAGTATCGACTCCTTACAACTTGATTTTAACAGAGCCTTTTATGAAAAGAAAGTTGCCGTGCTAAAATTAGTTAAGAGCATTCATGACAATGACAGGCAAGAGATAGAGGAGGCGAAGAAGTCTTATCGCGTATTTCAGCGGAAGGAGGATAGTATTAAAACATTAACCAAGTATTCTATTGCTGAGGGAATGAACTTGTCGATCAAAAAAGTTAAAGACACGGACTATATCTTTTTAAATTTTGTTCTTAAGTACTTACCTCATGGAGTGGTGGGGCTTCTTCTTGCCGTGATCTTTTCGGCGGCAATGTCGTCCATGGCTTCCGAACTCAGTGCATTGGCATCTACTACTACCGTTGATGTATACAAACGCATTGTAAAAGGAAACACAGAGTCTTCACACTATCTGGTTTCATCTAAATGGTTTACCGTGTTGTGGGCGTTGCTGGCGATGGGCTTTGCTATGCTTGCCAACTTTGCTGAAAATCTAATTCAATATGTGAATATTGTAGGGTCTCTGTTCTACGGAACGATTTTAGGAATTTTCCTGGTAGCATTTTATTTTAAACGTGTGAAAAGCGATGCTGTATTCTGGGCAGCTCTTGTAGCGGAGTCTGTTGTGCTGGCATGCTATTTTTATTTTTACCAGGAGATAGCGTTCCTGTATTACAACATCATTGGTTGTGGAGTAGTTGTTATGTTGTCAGCGATCTTTCAGTCGGTGTTAAATTATCGCCATTCACATAATTAATTTCATAGAAAGAATTTATTAAATAGCTTTGGGGATTTACTGATCCAATGGAACCAACAAAACCGTCTAAAGCAAACCTCAAGAACAATGACAGCAAGACCATCCGCTTCTTCCATACATTAGCTGTGCTGATGGTGTTGGCCGGCGCTGGTGCATCGATTGGTTTTACTGTATATACGGGTCGTAATAACCCGTCCGTAGTCCTAATTTTGCTTTTTGCTGGTTGGGTGGTATCTCCATTCATTGCGCTCTTGTTGATCAATGCAGTCTCCCGCCGCTCAGAACTTTTTAACAGATTGATTCTTTATAGCCTCATGGTGTTTCTCACCGTAGGTTCTATAGTTATCTACAGTGGGTTATGGAGCCCTCCTGGTGCGAAGACTGCTTTTGTATTTCTTGTCGTTCCATTATTATCATGGTCTTTGATGGGGACTATTCTGCTTGCAGCACGGCTTTCTCCATCGAGATAAATTTACCTTTCGGAAAAATTAGTTATTTACGCTTATGAGCCTTACTGTATCAGACGGATTTCCGTACTATATTTCACTAGTCGGGTCTTCAAACGCAAAGCAATTATTACGCTCTGAAGAAAATTTAGAAATACTTTCTTCGCTTAGCGAAGAGCGATACAATTATAGATATGCTCCCGATAAGTGGAACATTAAGCAAATAATTGGGCACATGGCCGATCATGAACGAATTATGATGTACAGAACTTTACGATTCAGCAGAAATGATAGTACACTTCTTCCAGGTTATGATCAAGACTTAATGGTGAAGAATAGCCGCTTTCATGAGATGAAAGGAAAGGATCTCATCGATGATTTTAAAAATGTTCGTAAAGCAACGATTAGTCTCATGGATTCATTCTCTGAAGAACAACTTCAGCGAAAAGGAATGGCGTGGAAATTTGAATTGACAGTTGAGGAAATGTTGAAAGCAACCATAGGTCACGAACTTCATCACATGAGCGTTATGAAGCAGCGCTATTTTAATTTCTAGTTATTTAGGACATCTTCGTAAAAGTGTCTTAGATGCTATTTCAAGTCCTCCTCTGAAACGTAATGCGGAACTAATAATTTGCGAAGATTATTTTTATCGATAACAACGGGATCAAAAAGAATGCTGGGTACATTAATCTTACCGTTGTTCCTAGTCGCCGTAGTTTTTACTTTTTCACCTTTTGCAATTTGCATCGCAAGAATAGCTGCTTCAGCAGAAATCTTCTTTGAGTCTTTGTAAACAGTCATGGTCTGAAGTCCTTGCATAATATTTCTGCAGGCATCCACAGTTGCATTTTGACCTGTTAAAATAGGAAGGCTGACCTTGTCAATCTTCATTGCATCTAATACTCCTGCAGCCATGTCGTCGCCGGGAGCGATGATTGCATCAATTGTGGTTTTATTAGCGGGAAGAAAATCTTCCATAAACATCAGGGAATTCAAAGCGCTCCACGATTCCATTTCCTTATCCACTAAAACTTTAACATCCCCTTTTTTAATCGCAGGCTCTAATTTGTTCATCACGCCTTGCTTAAGCAGTATCGCATTATTGTCGGAAGAAGGGCCGTTCAAAATAATGTAATTGCCTTTTGGCTTTAGCTTAAGAGCATATTCGGCCATCATCTCGCCAGCTTTTACGCTATTAAAGGAAATATAATAGGGAAGGTCACAATTTAAAATCATGCGGTCATAAGCAATTATTGTGGTGCCAGCTTTATTGGCGTAGTCCACAAGTTCGGCGAGTGCCTTACCACTTTGAGCAACAACGGCAATTACCTTTACACCTTCATCCACTAACTCTTTCCCTTGCTTAATTTGTGTATTTACATCACCGAATGCATTTCGAGTGACAGGCTCACCGCCAAGCTCGGTTATCTTTTGTGAAAACAATTCCATCTCCGTTTGCCAGCGAGTTGCTCCGAGATCATGAACAAGGAACCCAATTTTTACTTTTTGTGCTGGCTGAAAAGCCGACAGTGATAGCAAAATGGACAAGCCTAATCCGAAGATTACAATTCCAGAAACTCTAATCATATGCCTAAAAGTTTGGCGGAAGGTATGCTAACGATTGAGAAGATGCAAATCATTTCGTGTATAAAATACATTTTATGTTGAAATTTGAAGTATAATTGATATATCCTGAATCATGAAATATCCTAAATTAAAACAGCTTTATAATGAAGTAAAGAATCACGAAGATTTGACTTATAAGTCGATTCCTTTTTTTGTTAATATCATCAAGGATATAAAAGTTGAATTGCTGAAAATTGAAATGGACCAAGGCGAGCAACTCACTCGTGATGTAAGTTATGCCGCCAGGATTATTAATATAACGGAGCGAGAAAGTTTAAATAACATCCAGAATTATCCGGATGAGATTCCCAAATATCTTAAAAGAGTAAAAGACGCAGTGATTTCAAATTTGTCTTTTGCCAATAAATAAATGCAGCGAATCTTAGCAATAGTTATTGTACTTTTACAGCAAGTTCGTTCTTTACTTCATAAACACTCATAGCTGTTGTTGGTTTTTCCTTCGGGAGAATTAATAAGGAACCGTGTGCAAATCACGGGCTGTCGCGCAACTGTAATCTCGTCTCGATCCAATCGAGATCAGCTTTGTTCAAGTATGCCATTGCCCCGACCTAGTCGGGGCGAGAAGGTGAACAAAGTCGAGAAAGCCAGGAGACTTGCCATCAACGCATTGACTTTGCTTTCGCGATCTGAAGCTATTGTCAGGCATTGAACTCGCATCACTTATTTCTAGGTGTGTATTTTCCTGTCTGTTTTATTTCGTGCAAGCAATACGTTTAGCTGCTCAAAGGCGTGCTATTCTAAAACTATTGTTTCACTTAAAGAAAGCAAACATGCTTACACACAATCTCGGCTACCCGCGAATTGGTAGTCAACGTGAATTAAAAAAAGCCAGCGAAAATTACTGGGCTGGAAAATCAACTCTCAAAAATCTTTTGCAAGTAGGAAAGAACTTGCGCCAAGAAAACTGGCTGCTGCAAAAGCAAGCAGGAATTGACCTGATACCTTCCAATGATTTTTCATTTTATGATCAGGTGCTCGACATGTCGCTCATTGTTAATGCAATTCCCGAGCGTTACCATGATGTAATCCTGAATAAAAACAATTCAGAACTCGATTTGTATTTCGTTATGGCACGAGGTTATCAAAAAGATGGTCTCGATATTACCGCCATGGAAATGACAAAGTGGTTCGATACGAATTACCATTACATTGTTCCAGAGTTTCATAAGGATCAAAAGTTTCAACTATTCTCAACAAAAGTGATTGACGAATTTTATGAAGCTAAACAACTCGGCATTGTAACAAAGCCAGTGTTAATGGGCCCGGTATCCTATCTTTTACTTGGAAAGGAAAAAGAGG
>DASYTA010000491.1:0-3086 GCA_036002745.1 Cyclobacteriaceae bacterium
GCTTGCGTGCTAGCGCTACCGGTGAATTGGTATTTCATGATGTGAAAGTGTCAAAAGCAAATTTGTTGCCCGGTAAAAATGGATTGGGTGCACCGATGATGTGCCTTGACTCTGCGCGTTATGGAATTGCCTGGGGAGCGATTGGTGCTGCGATGGATTGTTATGATTCCGCTAGAAGATATGCGATAGAAAGAATTCAATTCGGCAAACCGATTGGCTCATTTCAATTAGTACAGAAAAAATTAGCAGAAATGCTAAGCGAAATCACAAAAGCACAACTCCTTAACTGGCGACTCGGAACACTGATGAATGAAGGCAAAGCAAGCACTGCTCAAATATCTCTTGCCAAAAGAAACAATGTGAACGTTGCATTAGAAATTGCACGCGAAGCAAGACAAATCCATGGAGGCATGGGCATCACCGGTGAGTACCCTATCATGCGTCACATGATGAATCTAGAATCTGTGGTGACCTATGAAGGAACACACGATATTCATTTGCTGATTTTAGGAAATGAGATAACGGGGATTCCAGCTTTTGTTTAGCCAGGCTGAATCTGATTGACCCATCAGTATAAATGACTCTTCAGATTCTGGAGAAATTTGTTAATTTTCTTTTCATAAATAATTAAACATGAAGTCAATCTCATCACTGTCTGTCTTAGGTCTATTATTGTACGCTTGTACTTCAACTCCAAAAGTTGAGCAAACCTTTCAATATCCTGTATCACAAAAGGTAGATTCCGTTGACGAATACTTTGGCGTGAAAGTTTCTGATCCCTACCGTTGGATGGAGAATGATACTGCCAAGGCTACTGCCGATTGGGTGAAAAGTGAAAATGAAATCACGTTCGGCTTCTTAAACAAAATTCCTTATCGCGATTCGATTAAGAAAAGACTAGAGGCACTTTATAATTACGAACGTCTCACTGCTCCTTTCAAGGAAGGAGATTATTATTACTACTATAAGAACGATGGGCTTCAAAATCATAGCGTACTTTATCGTAAGAAAACCGAAAACGGAACACATGAAGTTTTTCTTGATCCCAACTCGTTTTCAAAAGATGGAACTACAAGGTTAGCCGGTGTTTCATTTTCGAAGGACGGATCAAGAGTTGGATTTCAAATTTCGAAAGGCGGCGCCGACTGGACCGAGGCGATTATCATCAATGCTTCTGATAAAAAAGTTCTAGAAGACACTATTCGCAACATTAAGTTCAGTGGAATTTCCTGGAAAGGCAATGACGGTTTTTATTTCAGCACTTATGAAAAACCAAAGGGCAGTCAACTCTCTGCTAAAACTCAAAATCACAAACTCTACTATCATAAAGTAGGAACCCCCCGCACTCAGGATAAACTAATATTTGGAGACGATAAAAATCCGCGGAGATATGTTGGCGGTAGCCTTACTGAGGATGAACGCTTCCTTATTATCACAGCAGCCAACAGCACCACAGGCAATGAATTGTATATACAAGATTTAAAGAATCCGTCAGGGAAGTTGATCACAGCCGTAAATAACTTCGACAACAACCACAGCGTGATTGGCAACGAAGGAGATCGCTTGATCATCGAAACAAACCTTAATGCTCCAAACACAAAAGTCATAGAAGTCAATTTCTCCAAACCAACACCCGAAAACTGGAAAGACATTATTCCTGAAACAGAAAATGTTCTCAACTCGGGAACGGCCGGCAATAAAATCTTTGCCAACTATTTAGTCGATGTAAAGACTCAAATCAAGCAATTCGACTTAAAAGGAAAATTGGAGCGCGAAGTTGAATTGCCTGGCATCGGCACCGCCAATGGTTTTGGAGGAAAAGAAACAGACAAAGAAATCTATTATTCTTTCACTTCGTTCACCTACCCTCCTACTATTTTCAAATACGATATTGCTAGCGGCAAATCATCACTGTATGAAAAACCAAAGGTGGATTTCAATCCTGAAGATTACGAAACCAAACAGGTCTTCTACAACAGCAAAGACGGCACGAAAATCCCGATGTTCATCACGTACAAAAAAGGTCTCGAGCTGAATGGAAGAAATCCAACCTTGCTTTATGCTTACGGCGGATTTAATATTAGTCTTACGCCAAGTTTCAGTACATCAAGAATTGTATGGTTGGAAAATGGTGGTGTCTATGCTCAACCTAATTTGCGCGGTGGTGGTGAGTATGGAGAAAAGTGGCACTTGGCCGGAACAAAAATGAACAAGCAAAATGTATTTGATGACTTCATTGCCGCAGGCGAATATCTCATTAAGGAAAAATATACAGCAAGTCAATATTTGGCGATTCAAGGTGGCTCGAATGGTGGCTTGTTGGTTGGAGCAACAATGACACAGCGACCTGACCTGGCAAAAGTAGCATTGCCAGCTGTTGGCGTAATGGATATGCTGCGCTACAATAAATTTACGGCAGGTGCAGGCTGGGCTTATGATTATGGAACTGCCGAAGATTCTAAAGAAATGTTTGAATACTTGAGAAAATATTCTCCGGTTCATTCATTGAAAGCAGGAACAAGCTATCCAGCAACATTAGTAACCACTGCGGATCACGATGATCGCGTGGTGCCAGCTCATTCATTCAAGTTTGCTGCCACGTTGCAAGAATCACAAAAGGGAACCGATCCGGTGTTGATACGGATTGATACTAAATCAGGGCACGGCTCATCCAATCTTTCAAAAGCATTGGATGTAACGGCCGATCAGTTTGCGTTCACCTGGTACAACATGGGCATCATTCCTCCTTTAGCGAAGAAAGACTTGTAACTAAACATCAAGCTTGTATGAGAATTATATTTTGGATTGTTGTTTCGGTAGTATCAGCCTTTGTTCTTAGTTGTCAAAACAATAATGAACCCAACTATTCCATAGTTCCTCACATCGAGAACAGAGATTTCAAGTTTATTCAGGGTAGCATATATTACAATAAACCCGATACGATGAAGTTGAAATTCTATTTGCGAGATGGAGATTTTGACTTGGGATTAAATAATACCAACGACTCGGCGCCATTCAATTCAATGTTCGTTTTAAATAAACTTACCGGTCAATTAATTCCCGTTAATGGCATCCCTACCGATCAT
>DASYTA010000492.1:0-7076 GCA_036002745.1 Cyclobacteriaceae bacterium
TGAGCGAGCGAATCCTTAACAGAAATATTAGCTTCAAAGCGCTTTAGTAGATCGGCATCAAATGAACCTAATACACCTAGGTTGTCTGCCAATTTTTTTGACGCATTCATATAGTTGATGGCATCCTGAGTTTTATCATAAGACACCAAGTAACCAATATCAGCAGCATAGACACCTAGATTCAGAGCTGCTTTATCGTTGCGTGAAAGGTATTGGTCAGCCTTTTTTCTATCGCTCAACAAACCCTGGTTAAACTCTGCACCAGTAGCCTGCAACATATAAGGGATTTCTGACGGTGAAGGGATATTATAAGCTACATCTTTGATTTCATCACTCAGCGATTCTTCCGCTTGCTTGAATTCATCAGTGTTATCTTCTTTTTCTTTCTTGGAGCCACAAGACCAAAGGCCTAAAGTCAAGAGGAGTGTGAGGCAAATGATACCTAAACGAGTAAATTTCATGGGTTTGATTTTTTAAAGCTCCCCAATTTTAATACAATTTTTTTAATCCCGAATAGAAGTGACTCTATTTTCTTGATAAACCTTTATACGGACGGCATTACCTCTCGACAAGAAGATGAAAATACCTGACTTTAAGTTAGCTCGCTGACCGACAGCTCGATGAATCTATATTTTCAGTCGCACGAACGCTTCCATAGCGGCATATTCTGCGAGGCCAAGTTTATTATATATCACAGCTGTAGCCCTGTTTCGGTCTTCGGCTCGCTGCCAGAATTCGCGCGCATCACTCCCCTGGTATACAACTCCGTCCTTTTGAGACTGATGCTTGAATACGCCCATGCGTTTTCTCATGACCTGATCAGGACTCATCGGCACCGCCATCTCAATCAGATCGATATCCCACTCTGCCCACGCTCCTTTATAGAGCCAAGTCCAGCAATCTTTCATGAAAGTCTCGCTCTTCAAACGATGTAGCGCTTCAATTACCGCATCAAGACACACTTTGTGAGTGCCGTGCGGATCTGCAAGATCACCGGCAGCGTAAACTTGATGAGGTTGAATTTTGCGGATCAAATCGGTAACAATCTGATAATCTTCCTCACCCAAAGGTTTTTTCTGCACAACCCCGGTTTCATAGAACGGCATGTTGAGAAAGTGAATATTTTCTTCAGGTACTCCCACAAAGCGGCAAGTATTTTTTGCTTCACTTACGCGGATTAGTCCTTTGATAGTTCTAACAGCATCAGTATCTTTTTCCCCTGTCTTCTTCTTTTGAAGGAAACCATTGGCTTCAAAATACATCTTATCAGTAGCTTCGTTATTAAGTGAAAACTTAGCGTTGAAGTCACGCACATATTCAATAAAACGAAGAGCTTCATCATCGGCCACCGCAATGTTGCCTGAAGTCTGATAAGCTAAGTGAACATCATGACCTTGATCTACTAACCTCTGAAATGTACCACCCATTGAAATAATGTCATCATCAGGGTGTGGACTGAAGATGATTACTCGTTTTTTAGCTGGAGTAGCACGTTCTGGACGATGTGTGTCATCTGCATTTGGTTTACCACCCGGCCATCCGGTGATGGTATGTTGTGCCCAGTTGAATACCTCTATATTAATGTCATAAGCCTGACCGTATCGGGCAAGTAGTTCACTGAGGCCGTTCTCATTATAGTCTTCATTGGTAAGCATGAGAATTGGTTTTTCTAAAGTCAACGCCAATGTCGTCACCGCTTTTTTTATCATCGGGCGATTCCATTCCACAGTGTCAAACAGCCAAGGGGTTTTGCGTCTGCTTAATCCGGCGGCGCAAGATTCATCCATCACAATCTGAGCATTTGGGTGCCCTTGCAAGTAAGATGCAGGAATGTGTTCTACCACTGGACCTTCAACGGCTTGTCTGATAATGGGAGATTTGTGTTCACCCCATGCAATCAATACAATACGTTTCGCTTGCATGATCTTTTTTACACCGAGGGTTATTGCTTTGCGCGGAACGTTGGCGATTCCACCAAAGTCGAGGCCCGCATCAGAACGAGTAGTAAAATCAAGTGTGATCAGACGTGTGAGTGAATCGATGTGAGAACCTGGTTCATTAAAACCAATGTGGCCATTGCGACCTATTCCCAAAAGTTGAAAATCTAAACCACCAGCTTCAACGATCTTCTTCTCATAACTCTCGCAATAACTTTTTACCGCATCCATTCCTATCGTGCCATCAGGAACATGAAATTGATTTTTTGGAATATCAACATGATCAAACAAGTTCTCTTTCATGAAGCGATGGTAGCTCTGAGGAGCTGAGGGCTGCATGGGATAGTATTCATCTAAATTGAAAGAGAAAACATTCTTAAAACTCAATCCTTCTTCTTTATGTAATCGAATCAATTCTGCATACACTTTTTTCGGTGATGACCCTGTAGCCAAACCCAACAACGCAGGCTTACGATCTTTCTGTTTCTGCCGAATCAACTCTGCAATCTCTTTTGCTACCGACTTCGATGCGGCATCAGCAGAATCGTAAATAGAAATGGGTACTTTTTCAAAATTGATGTGAAGGGTGTGGTTTCCGTTTGACATGATGAATTAAATTTTCTTAGGCGCTTATTGCTTGATAGTTAAATTGTTCTTTACCGTTTATTTGTTTCTCGAATGGATCCAAATAAGAATCCAAATTCTGACTTGTAATTACTTCAATCGGAAACTGGTTAACAGCAATGGTTTCTTTTTTGAAGACTAAGTGATTTACTAAACAACTCACTCCTAGAAAAGCCTGCTGTTGGGGTTTCTGATGAATTAAGAAGTCAATTATTCCCGCACGAAGGTGCTCCATGTTTTTTTCAATAAGGTCATATCCGATGAGCCTTATATTATTTTTCCTGTGCGTTTTCAAAAATGAGGCGGCCGTAGCTGTTCCCTGTGATGAGCTCACAAAAAGTCCTTTTAGATCGGGCTCGGCTAACAGCGTGGCTAATTTTTTCTTAAAGGAGAAGTCGCTTGAACTTATTCGATTCAAAGACTGAACTTCAGCTTTACCTTCAAACCTCCTATCAATGTAGTCTTTGAATCCCTTTTCTTTTTCCAGCAAGTGAACGGAGTCATTCAAATCTTCATCGATGTGCAGCACACCGAACTTCGCTGGTGTCAATTGGCCAAAGCAAATTAACTCAGCAGCTATACTTCCGCTTTGATATAAATTCTGACCAATAAAACTTAACGCATTTGACTCACGGATATTCGTATTGAACAAGACAAAAGGAATATTCCGTTGATGGCAAGCATTAAAAAAGGGAAGCGTCTCGTGATAAAGGATTGGAGCAATCAGTACTCCGTCAGGGTTCGTTTGCAAAACTTTGTCAGCCTCTTTTTCGAACGAATCCTTATCGTGCATATCGAAAGGAAACAAAGTCAATAGTACACCAAAGCTTTGCCATTCGTTTTGACCTTGATCGATTCCAAGACGCGCAATTTCCCAATAAGGGTCTTGGTCAGGGTTCGGTAGCAGAACTGCAATATTATAAGAGCGATTGGACCCGAGTGTGCGGGCGATAAGGTTGGGTTTGTACTCATTTTCGCTGAGCACTTCCATCACTTTTTTGAGCGCGCTTTCTGAGACTTTGCCTCGATTGTGCAATACGCGATCAACGGTTCCAGCTGATACTCCGGCAGCTTTGGCAATGTCCTTTATGCGTATGCTTTTATGTATCACAGGTTCTTTATTGCTTTTTAAGCCAATGCAAATATATGTGTGCGCACACAATATTACTGTGTGCGCACACAACTTTATTTTTAGGCTGTTTTAGAGGCTTTGGGGTTAATAAAATGCAGTAAAAAAAATCGCCTAACCACTTAAAATGGCCAGGCGACTAAGAATTTGGGTGTTTAACCTTATTATTAAATCTTTAAGGTCAATGATTTTCGTTCTCGTCTTCGGTTTCCTCTGAATGCCAAGACTCCATGATCTTGTGAAACTGATCATGAAGTTGATTCATCTTCTCCTTTATAATATTATCTGAAGCGCCATTTTGAATCTCATTCTCAAGGGATCTGGCATCCGTTTTCAACTTTTGTAGTTTCTCCTTCATTTCAGGAGTATTTACTTTCTCTGGCAACTCTGAATTTGACCAATCGTCGGCTTCATCCGCAAGCTGCTTAATTAATTGCTTCGTAGGAGCAATGTCTTCTGAATCTTTTAATGGATGAAACGCTTTAGCCATAATCTTGTGAAAGGCATTCAATTCTTTCCAATCACCGGATTCTTCTTCATGACTCTCTTTGTTCGAACAAGAAAAAAGGGCAACGACAGACAATAATAAAAACAGAAGTCTCTTCATATCTTAAAATTTAAAGCTTGGTCAATTAATCTTTTCATCTCATTTTTTTCATCATTGATTCTAGTCTCATTCCAATTAAATTGAGTTGCCATCGCCTGAAGGCAAGGCTCTATCACTTTTTTTAGCAGCGGCAAATCAAAATAAAGGAGGCCAGTTCTTCGTACGAAAAAATCGGATGTAGTTTTTACCATTTCCATGTTGATGCAATAGGCAAGTTGTGCCTTCACTAAACGAATTTCATTATCATTCTCTTCAATCTTTTCAAACCTGCTTAAGATCTCATCACACTGTTTTCCAAAATTACTGACCAGTTCAGCCACGTGATGTTCAAGTTGGAATTTCTTCAATTTTTCAAGAATACTTTGTCGATAAGTTATGACTTCGTTGTAGTTCTTAAAATCAGAAGAAGCCAATAAAATTGAACCTGTAAGGCAAGATTTCAATTCTCTTTCATCAAAGCTTCTGTCGACAACCAAATCAACAACACGTTCCGCCATTTTGCGATAACCGGTGAGCTTACCCCCTGCAATAGAAATCAAGCCAGATGCTGATTCAAAAATTTCATCTTTTCGCGAAAGCTCAGAAGCGCCTTTTCCCTCTTCATGAATCAATGGCCTTAACCCTGCCCAACTTGACTCGATATCCTTTAAACTTAGATTTATGTTGTTGAAAGTGAGGTTGACTGCTTTTACCAAATATTCCGCATCGCTCCTCTCGGCACACACTTTATCAAGATCACCTGAATAATCAGTGTCGGTTGTTCCAATGTAGGTTATCCTCCCACGAGGGATAGCAAAAATCATTCGGCCGTCGCCTACATCGAAATAAATTGATTGTGTGACGGGCAACTTTTCACGAAGAACAACAATGTGCACACCTTTGGTGAGGTGTAAATGTTTTCCGCTTTTAGATTTATCTTTTTCACGCAACAAATCAACCCACGGTCCTGCTGCATTGACAACAACTTTCGACTGAATTACGAATGATTTGTCAGTCACATTACATCGAACAACGACACCACTAACTATTCCTTCGGAATAAATGAAATCAGTTGCCTCGCAATAGTTATTTACGATTGCACCATGAGCAATTGCTGATTTGACTATCTCGATAGTAAGTCTCGCATCATCTGTTCGATATTCAGCATAGATTGCTCCACCCTTTACATCCTGAGAATTAAGAAGAGGCTCTTGCTTTAACGTTTGTTTTCGTGTGAGCATCTTACGCTGGTCCTCACGTTTTACACCAGCAAGCCAATCATATAATTTTAAACCGATTGATGTAAGTGTACTTCCCATACCTCGCTTCTCATACAAAGGCAAAAGCATTTTTTCGGGAATGACTAAGTGAGGCGCCAACTTATGAACAACAGCTCTTTCGCTGCCGACTTCTTTCACCAATCCAAATTCGAGTTGCTTAAGATAACGAAGTCCCCCGTGAATTAATTTTGTCGAGCGACTACTCGTGCCAAAGGCGAAATCCTTTTTTTCTATCAACGCTGTCTTCAATCCGCGCGCTGCGGCATCAAGCGCAATTCCTGCACCTGTAATTCCACCACCAATGATCAATAGATCAAATTTTTCGGATTGGAGTTTCTCTATGACAGCGTCTTTATTCAGATTATCTGATTTAATTAATTATCAATCCACCCCATCGTTCGTTGAACGGCTTTTTTCCAACCATTATATAGTTTCTCGCGTGTCTCTTTTTCCATTTGAGGAACAAAACGTTTTTGAACTTTTCTATTCTTAACAATGTCGTCTTTCTTCCAAAGACCAATTTGAATTCCAGCTAAGTAAGCTGCTCCCAACGCAGTTGATTCAATAACTTCAGGGCGCTCCACCTCAGCACCCAAGATGTCTGATTGAAACTGCATCAAAATATTATTGGCACAAGCTCCACCATCTACTTTGAGAATAGAAAGTTTTACACCTGCATCTTCCTCCATAGCATTGAGTACATCTTTAGTCTGAAATGCTAACGACTCTAAGGTAGCCTTGATGATATGATCTTTTCCTGTATCTCTGGTCAAGCCGAAAATTGCGCCTCGAGCGTACATGTCCCAGTATGGAGCGCCTAAGCCCGCAAATGCAGGAACAACATAAACTTCATTGGAGCCAAGCGCTTTCGCAGCAAAGTATTCGCTGTCTTTTGAGTGATCGATCAAATGCAAACCATCGCGCAACCACTGCACTGCTGCACCTGCTATAAACACGCTTCCTTCCAACGCATATTCTACTTTGTTATCAAGCCCCCAGGCAATTGTTGTGATCAATCCATTTTTAGAAAACTGGATTTTATTTCCGGTGTTCATCAACATAAAACAACCAGTGCCATACGTATTCTTGGCCATGCCAGGTTCAAAGCAAGCTTGGCCAAACAACGCTGCTTGTTGATCGCCTGCCACGCCTGCAATTGGAATTTTTGTACTATTCAATTCCCAATCACCGAAATGAAATGCTGATGGCTTTACTTCCGGAAGCATTGATGATGGAATCGTTAATTCATTCAATAACTTCTGATCCCATTTTAACTCCCGAATATTAAAAAGCATCGTGCGCGATGCGTTGGAATAATCAGTGACATGAACTTTTCCGTTGGTTAATTTCCAAATCAACCAAGTGTCAACTGTGCCAAATGCGAGCTCGCCTTTCTCTGCGAGCTGCCTTGCTCCCTTCACTTGATCTAAAATCCATTTAATTTTTGTTCCTGAGAAATACGAATCAATAACGAGTCCTGTATTTTCTTTCACATAATCCGAAAGACCTTTCTTCTTAAG
>DASYTA010000493.1:0-2718 GCA_036002745.1 Cyclobacteriaceae bacterium
AAAACGATGAAGTACAAGCCACACACTTTTTATCGTTCTACCAGCCTGTTTGCTACCGGGATGGATTCCAGAGCTAAGCAATTCTACAGCTATTCTGCCAAGTATAATCCCAGAAGAAGATTTACAGTTTTCGCAAGCGTAAAAATTAATTGACATGAACACGCCAGAAAAAGAAATAACAAAATCAGATCACCCAACCGGTATAGTTGGTTTCTTGATGAGTAGTAATTTTGTTCTCATCACTTTGTTTGCTATCACCATACCGTTAATGGTGCATACTGCAAATCTCTTATTAAGAGTCTCGTTAATTCAAAATGAGTACTACGCTTATTTTTTTGCGTTTGCCTTTGACCTGGCAATTTTCACACATGCCATCAACGGCCACCGGGCAGCTGCTACGGGTTTAGCTTTTATTGTTTTTATTTTGAACCTATGCTTTTTTAACCTGGATACGTTCTATGCGCATTGGAGCCCTGAGTGGGTAAAGTTCGGTGTAACATTTGTATTGTCTGGATCCGGAGCTTACATCCTTCACTCTTATGTAATGATGTTTCATGCCAACCAGCAATATACCGATGAGCTGGCCACCACAACTGAGGCATACAACAAACGAGGCATTGAGGTTCGAGAACTCATTCAGGAATTGAATCAGAGGAAGAAGGAGATGGATGAAATGAAACGAAACCATGTTGATGAGCTCAAGAAAATCACGAGCGATAATAATAGATCTCTAACCCCAGTGGTGGAATTGGTTCCCGAAGCTATTTCAGCAGAGAGCACTGAAAAAAAGACAACATCAAAATTCTATTGCGATTTATGCAAAAGAAAATCGATGTCACAACAAAGTTTTGATACGATGAAAACGTATTGCAACGAGACAGGCTGTGATAAACCACACAAAAACACTGAAGAAAATCAAAAGGCATTTGCCAACGCCTGAGCAAGAATCTTTAAAATTTAATTATGGAAATCATTGATGCAATTTTAGCGATCGATCCAAAGCACGGAGAGCAATTCATTCGGGAAGCTGTTGATTATTATTCCAACGCATTACTGGGAAAACACAGGGCAGCTGTGGGACCGGCTGTACCAAAGTATCATTTCCAGGAAATCTCGGAGAAATTTCTAGCCTGGGACGGAAGGCAGCGCGCAAAGAGGTTTGAAGACATAGACAATCAATTAACACAGGAGAACGAGGAATTACGATGGCCCGAAAGTGTTTACAATGAAGATTCATCAGTTAGCAATCCTGATTCAATTGATTGGCAAGGCATAGATAGGAGGGAAGAAGAACTGACCAGTCAGGAGGAATAGGAAGGCCGGCCCTGGTTGTCATTCTTTAACTTCTCAAGCCTTAGCAATGCGTAAGAGTTTCTCCCATTTCCGCATCATTTTCCTATCTTTTATTTAGATCTCACATTACTCTGGAGCGAGAAAATTTTCGCCAAAAAAGATTAGAAAATCAGGGCTAAGTTTTCTAATTTTAGTTCGTCCAAAACTATCAAATTATGTGTTCTCGCTACCGCAAATTGCAGGTTATAGCTGTGCCGGTTTTCGTTTTTGAAGATGATAGTTTTAATGGATTCATCTTTCCACTCAAACCTTAAAGCTATGATAAGCATATTCCCATTTCTTTGCTTTGTTCTTGTAATGATGCTTTTCTTGAATCATGTGCACAAGGAAACTATCGAGAAAGATTTTCAGGACCAGAAAAAAGTGAATGAGGCGCTTGACCTTGAACTTATTCAGAAGACCAATGAGATATTACTCTTAACAGAGAAGCTGCAACGTTTGATGGCCGAAAAGGACAAAGAAGTAACCATGCTTCCTATCCACGATGAAATGAAATTACTACCAACGTCATTCGATGTCCCTCAGGAGAAGACATCGAGACGCTTGTAATACCTTTTAATCACATAACATATTTTTTGCATGACCTATTCAAAAGTTTTGTCTGGCTTGTATTACTTGCTGATCTCCTCTGATGGTGACATCAACGACCAGGAGAAGAACATGGGAAAGCTGATGATCAAAAAGGAAGGTATCAATCCTATCGAATTCAATGATGAAATTAAAAGGTTGGAGAATTTCGGTAAGGATACCTCACTTCAACTAGAGATCATAATTTCACAACTCAAGAAGCTTTCCGTCACTCAGCAGATCCGCTGCATCGCCTGGCTTTGCCAGATAGCCAATGCTGACGGCTTCATGGATAAGAAGGAATGGTTTTTTATCTACAGATTATACTGCAAAGAACTTAATCTTGAATTAAGTAAGATCATGGATGTACAAAGGAAGCTTCACGATTCAATTAAGGATAATTTGCTTGTTCCTACTGTGTAATTCCAGTTTCCAAAACATCAATATTTTTGGTTGGGGTTTGTCGACACTTACCTTTTTTAAGTGTTTTAGAGATGATATTTGAAGTTCGATAATAACCTGCTGTGCAATTTTATCGGAGTTATCATTATAAGAAAAAAATTATTATTTATGATGAGATCGCCGCTTTCAAGGGAAGAAGTTCTTCTAAAAAAAACTCCTCTACCACATCAACAGGAAGCTATAAGAAGAGGTGTTGCTCATTTTACATTTCCGTTACGAAATGGAAAAATGGTCATGCCTTGTGGGGCCGGCAAAAGTCTAACGGCTCTATGGATAGCGGAGGCCATTCATTCTAAAATAACAGTTATTGTCATTCCTACTTTGCATTTGCAAAGT
>DASYTA010000494.1:0-2385 GCA_036002745.1 Cyclobacteriaceae bacterium
TTTTAATCTGAATTCATTGAATGATTATCAATGGTTGGGATGTGATATCTGATTTAAGAATTGGCATTTACCTCTTTGTTGAAAACAACAAAAAATCAACACTACTATGCACAACATCAATCTAAATTCGCAAACCGGAAAGTTCTCATTCGTTAGCGCCCGAGAAAGAGCATGGCACAAACTTGGTCAACTCGTTAGTGGAGCGATGACAAGTGAAGAATGTATCCGTGAAGCACAGCTCGACTATGAAGTTATAAAGGTTCCAAACTTTGCATTAGTCAATGGTGAGTACAAACCCACAGAAGCGTATTCCACGGTCCGTAAAGACACCGGTGATATTCTCGGTGATAAACTTGGAGTCGGTTACACAATTGTTCAAAACCTTGACGCCTTCAAATTCTTCGACAAAATTGTTGCTGATGGGGAAGCTATCTTCGAGACGGCCGGTGCCCTTGGAAAGGGAGAGACAATTTTTATCACTGCTAAATTGCCTGGTTATATCCATGTGGGAGGCGATGACATCGCAGAAAAATATTTGTTGCTCGCCAACGGCCATGGCGGTAACCTTAGTGTGATAGCAGGCTTCACAGCGGTGAGAGTAGTTTGTAACAATACCCTGAAACTTGCACTCCGTTCAATGAAGAACATAGTTAGGATTCGTCACACCTACTCTGCTCAGAGCAACCTTGATATTGCAGCTAACATTCTTGGAATTGCCAATCAGTACACAAAAGACATGGAGGATATTTTCAAGCAGATGGCGAAGAAGCAAATCGTAGAGAAAGACTTGAAGATGATCGTTCAGAAGTCAATAGGCACGATGCTGCAGCAAGAGAAGCTTGCTAAAGACGAAGAGTTGTCAAAAAATTTTATTAAGGCTACTGACCTGGTAATGGAGTACGCATGGACTGCACCGAGTCAGTTGTTACCTACGACATACGGTTCGCTCTGGGGCGCTTACAATGCGGTAACTGGTTATTTCCAGAATGTAGCTGAATATGCAGATGCTTCAACTCAATTCCGGTCCATCATGCTTGGAGGAAAAGCTGAACAAGCCGGCCAGAAAGCATTTGATCTTTGCCTTTCCATGTTATAAGTAGTTGTTTTCTCCCGGCATGTAAGTGCCGGGAGTTTTTTAATTGAAAAGGTTTATGGTCGAATTAAAATTAAGTAACGGAACCAAAGTCGATGCAGATCCAATCGAAATGAGTGGTTTCGAAAAACTTGATTTGGCAGTGATTCCAGATCCCACCTTTCCATTGATGGTTTCAGTGATGGAAATTTATTCCGGTTTAATTGTTTCTCCCTCCTCCTCAATGACTAAAAAGGACGCCATCAGTCAAACCCGAGATGAATTCCTAAAGAGGAACAAAACCCAGTCCTCTATTTTAAATGGCCTGAAGCGCTTGAAGCAAGTCAACCCTTCTTCCAAGATGGACATGTACCTCCAGCACGAAAAGGAACATTTTGAGACCTTGGACTATGTTCATTCTGAAGATGAACGAGCCGAGTTTCGTAAAATGATAAAATTGTTTGAGGAGGCATCCATCGATCCCTCGCACCTGGTCACGAACATGAACAGGAAACAAGGAAATAAAACAAGTATTTCTGATTTATGGAATAATGTGGTTCTCCCCACGCTCAATGAAAAAAGAAATCCTAAAAGAGAAGAGCCAGTTGATGAACTATGGATCGATAGCATTCTAGGGAATTCAGGTCGGAGGGATTACTCAAATTATATAGATGGTAAACTTAAAGACTCGGTGATCACCAAGATTAATAAAGGACGCAGTCTCTTTAAACTCGGTAAGATTACCCACGCTGAATTAATTTCTGTCAATGATCTTATTTTTCCAATGATGAGGATCGCCACCCAGGAGAAAGCCAGACAATTGAGTTACCGGAATTATAAGCCGGCAAAACTTCAAAGCGAGTACGAACGACTGAATTTTATGTTGGATAAAGCGGATGAAATAATTAAGCGATTTATAATATGAATCCACTTCAAGCAGCTGCCAAACCAGGTAAAGAAGTGCCCTGTCTTACGTGCCGGCATATCTTCCCCCAGGACCCACCATTTGAGGTGGAGTGCCCAATGTGTTTGGCACCCGCGGGACAGTATTGCAAAAGACCAAGTGGCCACCAAGGACCATTTAATGCCTTTCACGCTGAGAGAGATCTTGAGGCTTTAAGAGCAGGCTTTTATGATCACAATGGGAATGAGAATTGTGGACCGAACAGTAATACTGAACGAACCAGCAGGATCCTCAGGATGAAGAATTACAAGGGCAAAATAAGGCGGCTAACGCCTTGTTAGAGATTTGCCAGATTGCTACTAAATTTTTAATTTTAAATGTCCAAAACTATCAAATATGAATAAGTTAC